>JBOFGJ010000437.1:0-8075 GCA_051649065.1 Flavobacterium sp.
AAAATACCTGTATTACTACAGTTTTTAAATAAACTAAGTAGAGTACATGGTGATAGACACCCTGAATTACATGAGATAAATGAGCTGTTTATCGGATGTGCTCAAGAACTTAGTCAACACCTTAAAAAAGAAGAAATGGTCTTATTCCCATTTGTCCGTCAGATGGTATCGTCTACTATCTCAGGACAACCACTTAATGCGCCTCATTTCGGTACAGTACAGAATCCGGTAGCGATGATGATGCATGAGCACGATGGAGAGGGAGAACGCTTCCGTAAGATAGCAGAGTTGTCAAATAATTATACTCCACCTGCTGATGGGTGTAATACATATAAAGTGACTTACGCTATGCTTAAGGAGTTCGAAGAGGATTTGCATAAACACATTCACCTAGAAAATAATATACTATTTCCAAGTGCTATCATATTAGAACAAAAATTCGAGTAATCTTTTTCAAATTCCATAGAAGTGCCTTATCTTAGTATTGAGGCACTTCTTGTATAAAAATGTATGAGATCTATTTATTACATCATACCCTTAGTTAACTTTTTTGTAGCAGCGCTATTTGGGTTGTTACTTAGAAGTATGTTTGTTTATCCTATAGAAGGAGTGACGTTTTTATATATACTACACACACATTCACACATAGCATTATTAGGATGGTTATATCTATTAGCCTATGTGTTATTTGTACAGAAGTTTGCTCTTGATACTCCGAAAGAACAACAGTTTTATACAAAGTTATTTTGGGTTACTCAGTTAGCTGTATTGGGAATGGCAGTTACTTTTCCTATTATGGGATATGCAGCCACGTCTATCACATTCTCTACTTTACACATTATTTGTTCTTATATTTTTGTGATTCATTTATGGAAACACAATACTGTACTAGGGACACAACAAGGTACACTCTTAAAAACAGCACTGTTTTTTATGGTTCTTTCTACTTTAGGAGTTTGGTGTTTAGGCCCAGCAGTAGGAATGTTAGGTAAGACGAGCGCATTCTACCAAATTTGTATACAGTTCTTTTTGCATTTTCAGTTTGATGGATGGTTTATGACAGCGTTTATAGCTTTATTATTTGCTACTGTTTTTAAAGGTTGTTCCTTATCGAAGTTTAAACCATTTTATTATGCATGGATCTTGTCTGTGGTATTAACATATGCATTACCTTTAAGTTGGTATGTGGAGTTGCCTGTTTTACACTATTTAAGTGTGATAGGAGTTTTTTTACAACTATATGCAGTAGGATATTTAGTAAAACCTATTTTTAGCGTAATTAAGAAAGGAACTAATAGAGGAGGAGTACTTGTTTGGCTCTTAGTAATACTAGCAGCAATGTGCTTTATAATGCGAATAACGATGCAGTTAGCTGTTGTCTCAGAAGTGTTGGCTACTCAACTGCAAGCTTTGCGTAGTTGGATAGTTGGCTTTATACATTTGAATATGCTTGGGATACTCAGTGGTTTCGGACTTTGGTTAATGATACAAGAGTATAAACTAAGTGTGAATAATTGGACTAAAGTAGCGATAATACTTTTGTTATCAGGTTTTATACTGACAGAGGCTATTCTGTTTATACAGGGATTACAAGGTTTTATAGGTGAGATATGGATAGAGAATACGCCGTTGTTATTGTTTTATGCATCTATATTGTTACCTGTTAGTATTGCAGGTTTTTTAGGGTCTTATTTAAAAATTAGAAAGTCATGAATGAATTACACCTTTTATTAATACTCCACCTATTAGGAGCTACTATTTGGGTAGGAGGACATATCTTGTTAAGTGTAGTCATACTACCTCAGGTATGGAAAGAGAGATCAGTTGAGAAGTTATTTAACTTCGAGAGTAGATATGAGTGGTTTGGCATGCCTGCCCTATTGATTATGCTATTAACAGGAGTGCGAATGGCTTATATCTATAATGTCAAGATAGCAACATGGTTTGCGTTTGAAACTCCCATAGAACGTGTTGTATCACTTAAATTAAGTTGTTTAATCGGTATTGCTTTATTAGCTATAAGTGCACAGTTTTATGTGTTGCCAAGACTTAAGACAGATATCAAAAAATTGCCATTGATGACTTTTCATATCTTAGCCGTAACTGCGATTAGTATCATTATGTTAATACTAGGTAGCTTTATACGTTATGGAGGGATATAATTAATTAGGAATTAAGTTTGTGCCTAAAATACCGATTTATAATTGTGTGTTTGGCATACTATACCTTTACTTATTACTCTTTAGTTACAAAATATTATATCTCATTATTCTTCATTTTCTGCATGGTGTTTAGCGCCCCAAGCATCTAAAGTGGGCTATAGGCAGTAATTCTTTCACAATATCAGTAAGGAAGTACTCTATGCGTGATGGTACTTCAGCATATACCTTTCGCATTATCAAATTATCTTATTATGGGTTGAAGTGACAAGATATTGAATAGAGGTGTTATCTATAGCAATGTCATATACACTATCGGTGCTTTGTTTGTCGCTGTATTGCTTTATGTATCTAATGGTAATCATTACATTACTTCTGTTAAGGAGCCTGATATACACACCTGTTTATCTAAATGTAACAGCCTTTTTACAAAAAATAACGACTATTTCTTTTGAGTTAGGGAGCAGTCTTTTTACTTCATTTGGCAACTTAGGTATTGCCATAGGAACTTTTATGGGAGGGAAGTTTATTAGCCACTATGGTATACAGTATTTGCCATGGTTGATGACTGTTTTTGCAATTCTTAGCCTTGTACTAATCTACACTGTAGCAAAAAGAATAGAAAAAAAAACTGCTCTAAGATGATCTCAATAGATTCTTAGAGCAGTTATATAATCAACTAATAACTAACTTTCTTATTTGATAAGAGATAATTGTTTTTCTATTTCTTTTACAGTAGGAGCATAGTCTACGCCAAGTCCTTCTTGTTGGTAGTCTAATTCTCCTTTAGTATTAAATACACTGATGATATTAGAATGTGAGAAGTCTATAGGAGATATCTTTTTATAGTTGACAGCAAGTGTAGCTGCGAACTCACGAGTATCTTCTTCGTTTGAACGCAAGAAAATCCATTGGTTACCATCCATCTTATTTTCTTTAGCAAAGGCTTTAAGACGTTCTGGAGTATCTACTTCTGGATCTATACTTACTAATATATATTTGACCTTATCTAAGTTTTTACCTTTTACACGTTCTTCGATATTGCGCATATCTGCCACTAATCGAGGACAAGCAGCCTTGCAGGATGTGTAGATCATAACCATTACTAGTACATTGCCTTGTAAGTCTTTTAGCTCTATGTCTTTGCCATCTTGTGTAGTCCACTTAGAAGGTAAGTTATAGATAGACAAATCTGATATTTCTTGATTCTCGGGTGTTTGTTCAGTTGTTTGTTCTGTACTTTGAAGTTGTTCTTCTGTTTTTTTAGTATCATTACAACCTATTAATAATAAGCTGAAACAAACTGCCACTGCTATTCGTATCTTTTTCATAATGATTCTATTATAAGTTTTTTGCACATCTAAATCCTAAGTTCTTTGTCGTAAAGTTGGCTCTTAAGCTACCTCTGAATCCGTATCTCATAAAGGCAGCATAGTCCATTAGATCAGATGCGTTAATAGATGCACTACCACAGAATAGGTTTTCGTCATTTCCTTTATCCTTACGACTCTCTCCTGATAAGAAGATAGAGTTATAGTCCGCTACCCATTCCCATATTAATCCGTGCATATCATACACCCCCCAGTAGTTTTTAAATGTACTACCAACAGGGTTTACATAAGTTTTCGGAGTTTCATACCAAGCTAATATATACTTGTTATACGCCTCTTTCTCACGGGCATCCATATTCTTAGCATCTGCCATTGCCACATATTCCCATTCATCCATAGTAGGTAACCTTCTGTCTTGTAGTTCACAATATTTCTTAGCTGCAAACCACGAGATATTAGTGACAGGAGCATTCGGTTTAAGATCTCCATAATCTAAGTCACTTGCCCAATGTGCTAAGTAGCTTTTGTTAGCAAAGAGAGCTTTAATTTGCGAGCGTTGATAACTAGGGTTTTTCTTTAGAAATTCTACATACTGCTCATTTGTCACAGCATATTGATCTAGTTTAAACGAAGCTACTTTAGCATTACCTTCTTCTGTACTACCATAAAGTGGAACAAAAGTTCCACCTTTAATAGTAACCATCGGTGTCGCTTTCTGAGCATATGACAAGCTAAATGTCAGTACGCTCAGAAGACACACGATGATAGTTGATTTATCAAGAAAAAACATTTTATCTATTTTTTTGAACCATTTGAGGAGATACTACAGTTTTATTATTACCCCAACTGTTATACACATAAGTAAGTACGTCTGCTATCTCTTGATCACTTAATCCTTGACTTGTCATGATAGAGTTGTATTTTACGTTGTTTACAGTAATCTCTCCTTGTAGTCCGTTAATAACTGTTTTAATCGCTCTATTAACATCTGCGTTTAAGTAATCAGATTTAGCAAGAGGAGGGAAGATCTTATCTATACCTTGTCCTTCAGATTGGTGACAAGCAAAACAAGTTCTTGTGAATACACTTTTACCATCTGCTATTTGTTGTGCTACAGTTTTGTTTTCGATTACTTCTTTTTTAGCAGCTTCTTTAGGCATATTTTGGATAGTTCCACCTTCAGGTAGATAAACTCCTTCTCTAATCTTACCAGCGAATACTTTCTCATTTTCTTTTCCTTCTACTTTAAGCATACCTAAAGCCCCTTTATTAAATGCTCTAAAGATAGAGTGGTCTACAATAACGAAAGTACCAGGAGTATTTACTTTAAACTCTACTATAGCTGCACCACCCGCTGGGATAAGTGTAGTCTGTACATTCTCATTAATTAGGTCTCCACCTTCTACGTGTACTCTGTCGAATATCTCACCGATAACGTGGAATGAACTCACTAAGTTAGGTCCACCATTACCTACGAATAGACGAATAGTTTCTCCCACTTTAGCAGTAATAGCATTCTCATTTACTAATCCATTTACGTGTCCATTGAATACGACATAATCAGGATCTTCTTTTAACGCTTTATTCATATCAAAAGGCTGTAATCCTTTCTCACCATAGTTTCCTTTCGTGTAGAAATCTCCTTGCATAATGTAGTATTCTTTATCTACAGGAGGTAAACCACCCTCAGGTTCTACTAGTATTAGCCCATACATACCATTAGCGATGTGCATCCCTACAGGAGCTGTCGCACAGTGGTAAACATATAGCCCTGGTTGTAGTGTCTTGAATGAGAAAGTCACCTCGTGACCTGGAGCTACTAATGAAGACGCTGCCCCTCCTCCTGGACCTGTCACAGCATGCAAATCTATGTTGTGAGGAAGTTTATTATCAGGGTGATTTTTAAGTGTAAACTCTACTTCATCACCTACGCGAGTACGGATAAAACTTCCAGGTACTGTACCACCGAATGTCCAATACATATATTTTACTCCATCCACCATTTCACCTTCTTGTTCTAGTATCTCAAGGTTTACTTTTAGCTTAGTTGCATCTCTACTTCCTACAGGTTTTGGTACGAATGGAGGAGAAGTTAATTCTGCTTCTAGATTTCCTTTAGTTACAATCTGTTCAGCCATATCCGCTGTCATCTTAGTTGTCTTATTGTCTTTCTGAGAACAACTACCGATAGTTAGTAAACTTAAAGCCAATGCTAAGACTCCAAGTTTGTTTTTTAATAAATGTGTTTTTGTATTCATAAGTACGTGCTATGTTAGTTACATTTTGTATATCAAAGATAAAAGACAATGATGTCTTTTATATTGACATTTATCAGTTTTCGTTAACATTTTAAAATTTTTTAAACAAAGCAAGTAGTATTGTAATATTTGTATATTATTAAAGGAGATTGTGTTTAATAGTCTGTTTATTGAAGTAGTTTTTGTGTATTTTTTGCTTTTTGATATCAAATGATATGGATTATTTGCTCTTAATTGTGGTGTTTTTTAGTTGTAAAAAGTATTTTAATAGTTTTACTACTAAGGTATTATGCTCAAATAAGAACGTAGAAGTACTGCTCTGTATCCAAATAAAGAGGTAAATTAAAGTTTTTGAACATATAGAACTATGTCCAAGATGGAAGTGAATTATTTTAGATAGAGAAGTTTTGGTCTATCTGTTTAAGAACAATCTCAGCTAACAGTTTTTTAGCACGCATAATCTTAACCTTTACATTGTTAAGGGGTTCGTTAAGCGCCTCTGCTATTTCGTTATATGACATCTCTTGGAAGAAGCGCATATCGATTACTTCTTGGTAATGTGGTTTAAGTAGGTTGATGTAACTTTTAAAGATCAGTAAGTTCTGCTCTTGTATTAGTTCATCTTCTTTATTCATTGTATCATCTATAATATTGTGATACTGTTGGTTTTCTTCATCATTAATATCAAAGAAGGAGATGTTCTTTCTCTTTCTAATCATATCGATATGTACATTTTTAGCAATACTAATCAGCCAAGTATTAAATGCATAAGTAGGATCATACCTACTAATATTAGTAAATGCTTTTGAAAAAGTCTCAATAGTAATGTCCTCAGTATCTATCTCATTAGCTGTTCTCTTTAGCATAAAGTTATAAACTTCAGACCAATAGTGATTCAATAAGAAAGTAAATGCTATCTGGTCTCCCTTCTGCGCTGCAAGGATATTTTCTTGTACTAGAGTTTTCAAATCTTTTTGCGTGTAATGAAATGTTTAGTTGAGTAAAATGTAGTGATAAAAATATGAATTATTTCTAAGAATGGCAGTGTCCAGATCAAATCTTTATCATCAAATACCTTAAATAGTTTATAGTTATAGATATAGAATATCAAATAACGAAATGCAAATAACCCTACAACAATTTCCCAGTTAAATAAGAACGCCATTAGTATCACAAACAATGCGAAGAATAACAAATGACATAGATTAAAGAACCTAATCTTTAACTGTGTGAAGAAAGACGAAGCCTTTATGTGTAGATCATACTTGCGTACGTTACCTACCCAAGTAGATGTTTTGCTATCAAGTTGTAGGCTAACGAAACTATCTTGGTCATAAGCGATAGCCACATTATTACTAGTGCCTATCTGATTGATAAATGCATATTCGTCTCCATAAGGGGTGTGCATATGATCTATAAAACCGTTTACTTTAAAGAATAGCTCTTTATTATATCCTTGATTATAAGCATTACCGTGAAATGGTTTACCAAAATTAGTCCAAGCAAATAAGTCGATAGTCTTAAAGTTATTCTGAAAGCGAATCAATTGATTGATAAACGATCTTTTCTTCTTTTCTATTTTAGTATGTCCTAATACTATTTTTTTAGAAGTAGAGAATCCTTTAGTGATAGACAGTAGCCAGTTCTCTGTTCTAGGAGTGACAGTAGGTTCGATGAATACAAAACGTTCGTATTGGGCTACTTTCATTCCTAGTGTTAATGCATACTTTTTATTTCCCCAGAAAGCTTCGATATTCGCTACCTTGACTAAGCGTGTATTTGGATATTTATCACAGAAAGCTTCTAATATTTCTAAATCATCATGATCAGATTCTGTGTGGACAAGTACAATCTCAAAGGTGGGATAGTTCTGCTGGATAAGTAGCGAAAGAAAATTATCTAACTTATCTTGTTGCTCTTTTATATATACTATTATAGATACGGGCTCTAAGTCGGTGTACTTTTTCGTAGGAAAACTTGTTGCCATCGCTATAGGTCCATAAATAATAATGTATTGCAGTATCTCAATGACGATAATGGCAATAAAAATGTAAAATAAAAGTGTTAGCATAGTGAATTTCTAATCGCTTAAAGGTCGCAAATGTACGATTAATCTGTTAAAGCTTTATAAGAGCTTGTTTAAAAAATATATGTACTATATCGTTTCTATATGTTATTGGTTGTATCTATATTAATTTATTGATAGATAATGGGTACTACGTCTTAATAAATGGTATTGATTCTCTCAAAAACAAGTAATAAACACGCAAACAATGCAATTTTAAACAGGCTCTGATTTTATAGTGATGTTGTAGAAATAGGTTAAA
>JBOFGJ010000438.1:0-2164 GCA_051649065.1 Flavobacterium sp.
AACAAGACAGTAATCCCTAATAGCACCACAGCCAATAGAAGTAATTCATACCTAGTCCAATATGAGATACCGAAGTAGAATACACCAAATAATGCAGTCAATGCTCCAGCTATTTTCCATCTAGCACTCTCTTTTTCTGTCCACGAATTAGAGATAAAAGAAGGAATATCATTGTATTTAGAACTTCGATTAGGCCTTAGCATAGGTCTCCATTTATTAAATACTAATATGAATGCATTATCAAAATCAAGGTTATGTTGATTCATTTCATATTCTATTTCACATATAATATGATCTGTTACTTATATTATAATATCTTCATATTGAATATTATATTCATTTATCTCACATTCTATTTGTTTTATTTCTAGGTTACTTAATGTTTTCATAGCATTTTCTTTTTTTAAGCAATCTGTGTTCGTTGTTGTTTACTATTCTCCATAGATAACAGTATAATATTGATACAGTGGTATAGAACAATTAATGAGAGTAAGTTAAAATTCTCTACATGAAAGTCATTAACCCTAAAAGACTCAATTTTTATTCTTAATACAAAAGTGGATACTAGTAGTATTCCTCCAGATACCATCGCTTTTAGAATCAAATAAGAAGCTCTATAGTGCTGTCTCTTTCTATTCTTAATAAGTAGAAAAACAGATAATACAAGACCTATCAAACTAATTGTAAAAAAGCTAGTAGTGTATGTAATATTATCCAATTTTAGAATGAATAGGTTTATTACAGCAAATAGAGAGGTGATAACACCTGCTATTCTCCATCTGTTATCATCTCTACGATACCATGTATTAGAAATAAAAGATGGGACATGTCTATACTTAAAGTCTTTTCTAGGAGTCAGCATAGGATGCCATTTATCAAATACTTGTATAAAAGCTTGTTCAAACTCGTATCCTGTATGATATAGCTCTTCTATTTCACAGAAGATATGGTCTGTCAATTCTTCTTTAAGATTGGCATAACGCACATTATATCTTGCTATCTCAGCGATAATTAGTTGTTGTTGGTTTATAGTAAGTTTTTTCATTGTGTTTTGTCTTTGGTGGTTGCCAATTATGTCAATTTTAGATTGACAATGTTCTGCATGTTGCGGATAAAACTTTCAAGCTCTTCCATTTTTGAGTGAGTTTCTTTTACTCCCGATTCGGTCAGTTTATAGTACTTGCGAACTCGTCCATCTACGCGTTCTAGTTCTACATCTAAGAAGCCATCAGCTTCTAGTTTGTGTAGTGCAGGATAAAGAGCACCTTCAGTCAAGCTCATTTCTCCTTCTGTTACTTCCTTTACCTTCTGTGTGATTTCATACCCATACATTCTCCCATTCTGATCGAGTAGTTTCATGATGATGGCATTGAGGCTTCCTTTATAAAGTTGTTGTTGCTTTTTCATACTTAAGATTCTTATGTATAGCAAAACTATAAAAAATATTGATACCTCCAAATCTTAGGTATATCCTTTTTGGATACTTTTCATTTTTTGATGTGTAAATGTTTGTTTAGTGTAAGTAATTAGCGTAAAATAGGTGTAAAGTGTTAATGGTTGAGACTGTCAGAGAATTGCCTTTTTGGGGTGGAAGGCTGCAGGAATGTTAAATAAAAGGCTTCTTTGAGTACAGTAACCTAAGTTACAGTTAACCTACAAGGGAAGTCATACTTTTACTCTTTTAAACAACAATGGACTATGTTTGGTTTTATAAATAAGTTATTAGGATTAGATAAGGGAGAGTTACTATTCGCTTATATTCAGGAAGGAGCTATGCTGGTAGATGTACGTACAGTAGGAGAGTTTAAAAGTGGTTCTGTATCAGGAGCTGTTAATATCCCATTAGATACATTAGAATCACATTTGTATAAATTACCTAAAGAAAATAAGATTGTCGTATTCTGTAGAAGTGGAATACGCAGTGGTCAGGCGAAGCGTATGCTAGAACAGAAAGGATACACACAAGTGATCAATGGTGGAACGTGGACTAAAGTCGCTAATGTAAAAGGAAGATAAGCATGAAAGAGTTTTGGAATGAGCGATATAAAGAACAAGAATATGCTTATGGGATAGCACCTAATGCCTATTTAGAAGAAGTACTCAAGCCTAGTTGTGACAAGGAGGTTATATTAATGGCAGCTGAGGGAGAGGGGAGAAATGCAGT
>JBOFGJ010000439.1:0-1440 GCA_051649065.1 Flavobacterium sp.
TCCTAATCCACGTACGAATATAGTTCCTGTACCCTCTTGTTTTGACACCCCAGTTGTCTTAGCTACAGCAGAGGCTACGTCGCTTACTCCTTTACGAGATAATTCTTGAGAACCGATTTGTTGTTTGATTTCACTAGAGCGTTGTTGTTCTATAAGCAGAGCAGACTCTCTAGATTTAGAACGCGTAGCTTCTACTACTACTCCTTCTAGTTCGATGTGCTCAGAAGCTAGAGCTACATTGATTGTTTTTGTTTCTTTTTTAGCTAGAGTAATTGTTTTTTCTTGAGTGATGTACCCCATGTATTGAAACTGTATTGTGTAAGTGCCAGCTTCGACAGAGATACTATAATTCCCATCTAGGTCAGTGTTAACTCCATTAGTAGAATTCTTAATTACCACAGTGGCATAAGCTAATGGGTCAAGTGTAGTCTCATCAGTTAATTTACCTTTGATTTCAGCTTTCTGTCCATAAAATGAGGCCGATACAAAAAGGAACATGATGATTAAATAATTTTTCATAGAATAAGTGTGTTGTATTATTGATGCAAAGAACCAAGTACAATGTATTCTAGATGTTATTCAAAGTTTAATTTTTTGTTTACTTTAGGTTACCAAATTGTTAATAGATTAAATAATTGTAAAGTGTATATTTACTTATGTATTAAATTTTATCTTTGAACAGTCAAAACACACAACTTAAACATGAAAAATTCTGAAATTAAAGTCCTTTTAGCAGACGATGAACAAGATATTATCGATATCATCGGATATAACTTGGAGCAAGAAGGATACCAACTATTCACTGCTAGCAATGGTAAACAGGCTGTAGAGTCTGCAGTTACTAATAAACCTCACCTTATTATTCTAGACGTTATGATGCCTGAGATGGATGGTATCGAGGCGTGTGAAGTAATAAGAAAAAAAGAAGGATTATCGAATAGCGTGATTACTTTCTTAACAGCACGTGGAGAAGACTATTCTCAAGTAGCAGGATTCGAAGCAGGAGCAGATGATTATATCACTAAACCTATCAAACCAAAAGTGTTAATGAGTAAAGTGAAAGCATTACTTAGAAGAGCACGTTTCTCTGATGAAACTAATGCAGATATTATCGAAGTAGGAGATATCAAGATTGATAGAGATGAATATAGAGTATTCGTTCGCAAAGAAGAGATACTTTTTCCTCGCAAAGAATTCGAACTATTATATTTATTAGCTGCCAAACCTGGTAAAGTATTTACACGAGATGAAATCCTTGATGCTGTATGGGGTAATGAGGTAGTAGTAGGAGGAAGAACTATAGACGTTCACATTCGTAAGTTAAGAGAGAAGATAGGAGATAGCTATTTTAAAACAATAAAAGGAGTAGGATATAAATTCGACCACGAATAATAAATGGCTACAAAGTTTAAGAATTCTTATAAGTTCGCAGTAAAATCT
>JBOFGJ010000440.1:0-2263 GCA_051649065.1 Flavobacterium sp.
GGTAGGTGGAAGTATGATTATGCTTGCTAAAGGTAACCGTAGTCAAGCTGTAACTGATGCATGTAAGAAACACGGTGGTTTCTATTTAGGTTCTATCGGAGGACCAGCTGCTATCCTAGCGAAAGAGAATATCTTAAGCGTTGAGGTGGTTGACTTCCCAGAATTAGGAATGGAAGCTGTACGTAAGATTAAGGTTAAGGATTTCCCTGCATTCATTATCACTGATGATAAAGGAAATGACTTCTTCCAAAATTTATAATACCAGAATAAACTAACAATTTATAGACGACAAGAAAAAGCCGTTGTTCATCAGAGCAACGGCTTTTTTAATGAAGAATTAGGAATGAGTGCCTTCAGTATGATGTAGGTATTGTATATCCACAACGGTAGGGACATAGTACTTTATGCTTAGCAATCTATGTGTGTTGTATTTAGGTATGCATTCAATTATTGAAGATATGTGTTATGACGTATTTTACATAAAATATGTATACAATGTGCGTCTTCTTGAAGATAGAGAGGAGATTATCTTATAAGTTAATACCGAAATCCATAGATTACTTACAATAGCATCTTGTTAATCATAAAATATATTTATTGTTTTTTGTATTTAATTAATAAATAGAGGCTTATTATAATCAAGATAGCAGAAAGAGCAAATGAAACACCAGGTAAATAAGGCAGATTATCACCTTGTGTGAATAAGTAAAAACCATATGTGAACACAGGTGGTGCTATTATTGTTGTTACCCCATTTAGGCTACCTAATACACCTTGTAATTCTCCTTGATGTTGTTGGTCTAAAGACTTGGATAACATGGACTGGAAAGCTGTCTGCTGAATACTACCAAGTAAGTAGAGGGTCATTCCTATCCATAATTGTATTGTTGAAGTACAATAACTCAATAGCATAAGCCCACTTAAACTAGTTAATAACCCTATATAGATTAATCTCTGATCAGATAACTTGTTTGATAAGAATTGTAGTAGGTAGGCTTGTACTAAGAATCCTATAATCCCTATAATAGTCAGTGATATTCCTACTTGCTGCTTGCTCCAATTGAATTCTAGCATTGTATAGAATGACCAAGTACTCTCCATACTATGTGAAGAAGCAGATAACAGAAAGAAAACCACTAATAGGATAGCAACGGTCTTAAAACGCTTGATACTCTTTAAAGATTGTAAAGGTGAGAAATCAGTTAGTGTGAGGCGTTGACTGGACAAAGTATGATTGGTTTCTGGAAAGAAGAAATAGCCATAGATTACATTTAGTAGACCTAGTACACTTGCAAAGTAGAATGGGTATGTCATCTGATATTCTCCTAGTAACCCTCCGACTAATGGGCCTATAATAAAACCAATATTAAAAGCGGCATTGAGATAACCGAAGTATTTTGTTCTATTGCCTTCTTCTGTAATGTCTGTGATAGCTGCTGAAGCTACGGCAAAGGTTGCTCCTGTAATACCAGCTAATAATCGACTAATAAATAGCAACCAATATGTATGTGCTATAGCCATGATAAAACAATCTATCGAAAAGCCTAATAGTGAGAGTAATAATACGCGTCTACGCCCATAACGATCACTAATAATCCCTAAAATAGGAGCAAAGATAAATTGCATAAAGGCATAGGCAAGTGTAAGTAAACCACCATACTTGGCAGCAGTACTTAAATCAGCTTGTAATACTTTCTCTAGTAATTCTGGTAGTACTGGGAAGATAATGCCAAATCCAGCACTATCTAATATAATGGTTATCGTAATGAATATTACGATATTGTTTGTTTTCTGTAAAGTCATAAATTAATACAATAAAATAACTGTACCCATAAGATTGGGTACTATAAAAAGTGAAGTTCCCTTGCGTGTACAAGCAAACTGGGATTCGAGATGTTATTTTATTATTGCTGCATAATGCACAAAGGTAATATGTAATAGGTTTATAATCAAAATATAAGTCTGTTTTTATACAAATACCAATTTGGTAAGAATAGTGTAGATGTGATTTATATCTATGAAAATTACTACCTTGCCTTATCATTGTGAATTACCATGAACGACTTATTATCATATATATACAATAATCCATCGGGCCTTACCAAAGGGAAGGGAGGGGATGAACTATTCTTAGCGAAGTACAGTGAGATACAGAAAAATACAGATGCTCCATGTTTCTTTTGGGGAAATGTGAAGAACCCATTTATTATGGCTCGATGCTTAATCACTTTGTCTAATGTGGTAAAGTCGAGTTTTAATCTAT
>JBOFGJ010000441.1:0-1050 GCA_051649065.1 Flavobacterium sp.
AAGAATCAAGTGCAGAAGGCAGTGCTTTGGAGTACCAACGTTGATATTGACTTAATAGGTCCTTATGCAATGGCGGATTCTGTTGCCAATGACTTCAAAAGTGAATCTTATGAGTTTAAAGGTGGATATACCAAAGAGACTAGTAGATGGTCACTAGGAGTGGAGCTTGGTTATAAGGCTACCATGGGATACAAAAAAAGAGATCCCAGACCTAAGAGTGTTTCTTCGGATATGAATCTAAAAGGGGGAATCGGTTATAAACTAACTAGTTTATGGAAGGTTGACCTTTTGGCCGGGATACATAAATATACTCAAAATACCTCTGTGACTTTTGCCAATCAAACCCAGCAAGCAGGTCTATACCAAATGCAAGGATTAGGAACTTGGAATAATTACTTTAGTGGTAAGACTACTAAGGCTGTTTACGAGACCTTTGGTTATCACCTTGGAGTAGGGCTAGCTAGAAAAGAAGATTTCTTAGTTGCTTTTAAATTAGGCAATGATAATATGAATAAAGATGTACTGGCATCTTTAAGTTCTAATAGCGATGGTTATGAAATCAACAAACTAAAGAATAACTATTATAGCCTTATGGCTACTAAGTTTTTTACTTTAGATGAGTCATCTAAGATAGGAGTGAAGTACCAAACTGAATCTGTAAAAAAGCGAGGAACAGATATTTATTATACCAATAATGATGCGTTTTTAAAGAAACTAATGCAGAAAGAATTGTATAGTTATACCCAGACTAGTCACTTGCTAGAGATTTTTTATAGAAAAAAGTACAGTGAAAGTCAATTAACGTTACAACCTTTTTGGATGTATCAGTCTGTGAAAGAATCTATCAAAGAGGTAAACAAAAAACAAGATCTTACTTATAATTATTTTGGATTGAAAACTAGCTTTCTGACCAGGGTAAACGATAGAAGTACTTTAGAGATTAGTTATGATCTTGTGTTTAGAAATACACTTACCTCTAGAGTTGATCTAAAAACAGAAAAAAGCAAAGAAAGTATAAAGACTTGGCTTGAGAATGATTTGGAGTATTTA
>JBOFGJ010000442.1:0-1246 GCA_051649065.1 Flavobacterium sp.
AATATAATAATACTATCTTTCTCCTTATCTATTATCAACTTGGCCTCTGATAATAGTTCTTTTAGCTTCACTTCTGTAATCTCTCCTTCGAATACCGAATTCTGTATCCAATTCAGATATTTCCGACAGAGTTTAAGCATCTTTCCCACTTTCTTATCGCTGATATCATAAACTAATATTACATACATTACCACCTTGATTTAAAAGGTTTATACTCTTCTATTCCCAAAATATGTTTACTCAACTTATAACATTCTAATTTGATCAAATGCTTATAACTAATACTACGTTTAAGCACAGGATGCTTAAATGTCTCTGTTATTTTCTCTTCCCATGCCTTAACAAATATCTTTCTTCCTGTCTCTTTTAAAACACAGCTATTTAATTGATTATCAAAATCTTTCGCTTGTATCTCCTTTTTATTCAACAATCTAAAAATCAATCGATCTACTAAAAGAGGTTTAAATATCTCTGCCAAATCAAGAGCTAACGAATAACGTCTATATCCAGGCTCATGTAAAAAACTAATCGTAGGATTGAGTTGTGTATGGTAAATCTGACTTAAACACAAAGTATAACATAGCATATTCCCAAAAGAAATTAAAGCATTAATCTCATTCTCTGGAGGTCGTTTAGTCCTGTTTCCCATCATAAAATCAGAAGTAATAATATCGTTAAATGCAGAATAATACATTTGCCTAATATTTCCTTCTACTCCCATTAACTCATCTACCTCTGTACTACTATCTATAAGTAGGCTATACTTCTCTATGTTATCCTGTACATCTTGCAAATCTCTTTCTCTATTAATGTAGTAACGTAGGTTCTTCACCATATTAAATGACGCTCCAGACACAAACTTTCTAGCCAGCACTAACCTCTTCTTCTTGTCTATGTAGTTTTTGGTCTGCTCTATTTGCATCTTACCTGCTAACAGATATTCTTTAGGCATAAATGAACCTGCATAATGTTCATAATAATCAAAAAAATGAACAGCAATTCCCGCTTTACCTAAAAAAGTATACAAAGCACTGTTAGCATCTAAACTCCCAAAACAAAACAGGTCAGCAACTCCTTCTATGGGAATATACTTTGGTGTACCCTCATTCCCATTTGTGTCTGTAGGGGTAAACTTCAAGGTATTATCCTTTCTACTTAAACGTCCTGGATTGAATAAATAATAAGTCTTTTTCATAGTCATTTATAGTTTAATTCTCTTCCTCTATGTAGCAAAAATCACAGTAAC
>JBOFGJ010000443.1:0-3538 GCA_051649065.1 Flavobacterium sp.
TATACTTCTAGTGCCAAAAAACTAACAATACAATTATTTTAAAAAATACATTTATAACAACAATTATTATTATTCCATCAAGAAAAGAAAAGGACAGATTATAGTTATAACCTGTCCTTTTATGCTGTATTGCAAGAAATAATTACTTAAAATTACTTCGAATATTCCTAATCAATTGTTCTAGACCATTTAACTTCAACTCATAGATTAACCCAAGCTGCTCTCCTAGCTTTCCCTTAGGGAATCCCTTATTATGATACCAAACGACATAATACTCAGGCAAATCTATTAGATACCACCCCTCATATTTGCCATATGGCATTTTAGTATGCGCTAGCTCTACTAGATACTTTTCGTTGTTGATCATACTTAATTAATCACCTTTACATTTAAATCACTGTCATACTGTAGTAAATAAACACCTGTATTACGCACTGCACCCTCAGGATTTCTACCATAGACAAATCTGTTCTCTATCTCTTGTGATTTCTTTGCTGATGTCTGAAGGAATTCCTCTTTTTGGAACATTCTCAAGATCACATCTAGCGTCACATCAAAACCTCGTGTGGCAAAGCGGTTAGGATATACGTTATATTTATTTTTATACTCTGTTGCGAATAGTGATTCTGATTTAGATTCGCTTGCATCCCTAGTAACAGAAGGGAAAGTGTACTTTAAATCAACTAACGTCTGTATTTTGATCTCGCTATAGTCAAATATATCAGATTTATCAAAAGAAGCAATCTGTATATCATAATCCTTCACTCTATTCTTTAATTTATCAGTAAATAATAAAGCAGAAGCTATACTATTCGAATCTAAGATGAATACATTCTTTTTGTCTTTAACTAATGTCTTATCAAGCTCGCTAATTTGAGATGTACTGACTACTTTAACATCAGAGAAATGCTTTTGCATAAACTGCTTTGTTGATTGTTTTTTATCATCAACAACTACAGTAATCTTTGCACCTGAGCTTTTAAAGTAATCTATCAGTTGCTTTTTAAGTACATCACTATATGGCATAGTCTGCACTAAGCGATTAGAAGGTGTTGCTTTCTCATTAGACAATGGAGATACAAGAATTACCTTATCATTAGGCAAGTTCTTCACCGCTTCATCCACGTTACTTTGATAGAAAGGCCCTATGATAACATCTGTATCGTTAAAGTCTTTATTCTTAAACACATCCTTCACCCCACTGCTAGACTTCGTCTCATTAGAATCATATACATTCACAGTCAACGGCAAGTTTAGACTCTCAGCATACTCTACTGCTAACTTAGCACCAGAATAGAAGTCTAAAGTCATATTTAAAAAGGTATCAGAGCCAAGTTTGGCATCTGCATCTTCTCCTATTTTATCAATATTAAAAGGTAATAACAAAGCTAATTCTTTGCGTTCAGATCGAATAATAGAATCGCTCAAATCTACAAAACCTCCTGTTGCAGTTGGCAGTGTGATATTTGTCTTTGTAGATTCTTCTACAATCTCCTTACCTGTACTAGGCACTAGGATTTCCATTCCTGTTTTTAATCCGTCTTGAAGATCAGGATTAAGTTTGATTAACTCCTTTATAGGAATATCATACTTGCGACTGATGCTATACAGTGTCTGTTGAGGCTCTATAATTAACTTGACAAACTTAGTATCATTTGTTTTTGACGCATCAGGCGTTACCTCTACTACTTTAACTTTTGATTGGAATCCATAAGCAGGTACCTTGATAGATTGTCCACTTTTTAACCCGTCCTTAAGTTCAGGGTTAAGTTCTAATAAACGCTGTACAGAAGTATTATACACCACTGCTAAGCTATATAAAGTAGCCTGTGGCTCTACATCTATAGTTCGGTAATAGATATTATTAATATCCTTAATCGTATCCGCAGACGAAGCCGCTAAGGTAGTCGGGATCTTTTTAGGTGTACCTTGATCATAATTAGTCACATCTACAGAAGCACCTTTTTTATAATTTGACGATACGATAATCTCGCTATTCGCTAGTAATCCAGTTGCTTTTAGCGTTGGGTTCCACGCGTATAGATTATCTACTGACACCCCATACTTTTTGCTAATACTGTATAGTGTCTCCTTAGATTGTACAGTGTGTAAACCTTTGTTTGTAGAAGTATTACTTGTTTTTGCGCTTTCTTTTTCCTTTAATAAAGGATTAGCGTTCTTATTCTTTTCTTTTGCTATAAAGTCTTTCGTAGGAATTAGTAGAAAACTATTCTCATTAATTCCATTCTTAGCGTCAGGATTATACTTAAGAATTTCTCCCACAGGAATATCATAATCCCTAGAGACTTTACTAACAGTATCCCCCTTATTAACTCGATATTGAATAAATGACCCAGCTTGAGCTAGAACAGATGATGTAAAAACAAATGCCGTTAAGGCTATAAATAACTTCTTTTTCATTAGCAATACAATTTATAAAAAACGATAAGTCGCTATAACAAAGTTACAGCGACTTATTTAATTATCTAAATTATTCCCACTCAATTGTTGCAGGCGGTTTAGAACTAATGTCGTAAACCACTCTATTTACACCTTTTACGCGGTTAATTATTTTATTTGAGATTTCCATTAAGAACTCATAAGGCAAGTGTACCCAGTCAGCTGTCATACCATCTGTAGAAGCTACAGCTCTAAGAGCTACTACCTTCTCATATGTACGCTCATCTCCCATAACACCTACACTATTAACAGGTAGAAGAATCGCTCCTGCCTGCCATACTGAGTTATAAAGACCGTGCTCTTTTAATCCTTCTATAAAGATAGCATCTACTTCTTGTAATAGACGTACTTTTTCTTGTGTGATATCACCTAAGATTCTAATGGCTAATCCAGGTCCTGGGAAAGGGTGTCTTCCTAATAACTCAGGATCGATACCTAAAGAAGCTCCTACTCTACGTACTTCATCTTTAAATAACATACGTAAAGGCTCTACTATTTTCAACTTCATGAAGTCTGGTAAACCTCCTACATTGTGGTGAGATTTAATAGTAGCAGATGGTCCTTTTACAGAGATAGACTCGATTACGTCAGGATAGATAGTACCTTGACCTAAGAAAGTCGCGTCTTCGATTAATTTAGACTCATCGTCGAACACATCGATAAATGATTTACCGATAGCTTTACGTTTTAATTCTGGATCTTCTAGACCAGCTAAAGCATCCATAAAACGGTCTGTTGCATCTACACCTTTTACGTTTAATCCCATTCCATTGTATTGATCTAATACATTTTGGAACTCGTTTTTACGCAATAATCCGTTATTAACAAAAATACAGTGTAGATTCTCTCCGATAGCTTTGTGTAATAATACAGCAGCTACTGTTGAGTCTACTCCTCCAGATAAAGCTAATACTACTTTTTCTGTTCCGATTTTATTTCTTAAATCTGCGATTGTTTCTTCTACGAAAGCGCTTGGAGTAAAGTCTTGATTAACTCCTGCGATGTCTACTAAGAAGTTTTTCAACAGCTGTGCTCCATCTGTAGAGTGATAAACTTCTGGGTGAAACTGAATAGCATA
>JBOFGJ010000444.1:0-7390 GCA_051649065.1 Flavobacterium sp.
GAACTAAGATCTCGATATCTCCTGTAGGTATATTAGGATTCTTAGAAGCACGTTCTATTACTTGTCCTTTTACTTGAATTACAAACTCTCTTCCTAGGTTTTTAGCTGCTTCGAATACTGCTTTATCAGTTCTCTCTGCATCAAAGATTAACTGTGTGATACCGTAGCGGTCACGTAAGTCGATCCAAATCATAAAACCTTTATCGCGATGCTTGCTTACCCATCCTGAAAGGGTAACTTCTGTATTTATATCCGAAGCTCTTAAGGCTCCGCAATTATGCGTTCTGTACATTGCTAAAAATTATTTCCTACAAATTTATAAACTTATTGTGAATGATAGAATAAAAGCAGAGACAATATGTTTTAGTTTTTACTCTATTTGTGTTTTAAGTTGTTGCATTTCTTTTCATACGGATAAATGTATAAGCAAGTAATGCTCCACATAAGGCTAATCCAGCGCCTATCCATTCAGGTGAATTATACCCAAATCCCATGGTAATTGGTATACCTCCTAATGATGCACCCAATGCATTACCAATATTAAATGAAGCTTGACCAGCCGAAGCAGCTAACATCTCAGATCCCTTAGCGTTGTTAATTAATAACATTTGT
This sequence comes from Flavobacterium sp., assembly GCA_051649065.1. GTDB lineage: Bacteria > Bacteroidota > Bacteroidia > Flavobacteriales > Flavobacteriaceae > Flavobacterium. The sequence goes on from JBOFGJ010000444.1 coordinate 613, forward strand.
AATGGCGATCCAATAGTGAATGCGACTAACCCTGTTACTAGTGACATCGCGTATGCCATCCATTGAATATGAACAGTGTAATATACGATAATTAAACAAATTGCCATAGTACAAAATGAAAATATCACCGCCTTTGCAGGTGGAAAGGTGTCTGCTAATTTACCTCCTACGAAGTTCCCCATAAACATTCCTAAACCTACTAATGTCATTACTAGAGGTATTTTAGCTTCAGAGATTTGAGCAATATTAGTCATCATCGGTGCGATATAACTAATCCATGCAAATAAACCTCCCGTTCCTATCGAGATCAAAGCTACTAATACCCATGCAATTGGGGTTTTAAAGAAAGCGGTCTGTTTCTTAAGATTTGTTTCTTTATCTGCCTCTAATTTTGGTACCCATGCCGCTATAGTTAACGCTGATATGATACCTAATGAAGCGATAAGCATATATGCAGTACGCCATGAGTATTCTTGTCCTATGTATGTACTTAATGGTACTCCAACTAGATTTGCTGTTGTTAAACCAGCAAACATAATAGCTACAGCTTGAGCTTCCTTGCCTTTTTGGGCTAGTCGAGTAGCTACCACTGACCCCACTCCGAAGAATGCTCCGTGAGGAAGTCCTGACATAAATCGTGAGATGATTAATGTAGTATAACTTGGTGATATAACGAATAGCAAATGGAAGAATGAGAACATTATCATCAGAGCCATTAGCACTTTGTGAGGTGCATACTTATTAGAAGACATTACTAATAGAGGTGCTCCCACTACTACACCTAAGGCATACGTAGAGATAAAGTTCCCTGCTTTTGGAATACTTATTTGTAAATCATTAGCGATAGTAGGAAGTAGTCCCATCATTGAGAATTCTGTCATTCCGATGGCTAGTCCACCTACTGCTAAGGCTATTAAACTTTTGTTCATTGTTGTTTTACTGAGTTTTTGATTTTTATAAAATACTATATTGTTTCTTTACCTCTTTCGTATTGATTAGCCCATGCTATATTTACATCTAGCTCTGTTGCTGCTCTCATAGTGAAGTGAGGATCTCTTAATAATTCTCTACCGAGTAAGATACAGTCAGCTTGATTGGCTTGAAGTATATCTTCAGCTTGTCTGCCTGTTTTGATAAGACCTACTGTACCTACTAGTATATCTGTTTGTTGTTTGATGGCTTCAGCGAAGGGCACTTGATAGTTAGACTTTACTTTTATTTGTTGATGTCTGACTAATCCTCCAGTACTTACATCTATTAACTCTACACCTTTAGTATGTATTATTTTTGCTAACTCAATACTTTCTTCTAAAGACCATCCACCTTCAGCCCAGTCTGTAGCTGAGACTCTAAGCCATAGACTCTGAGTAGTTAATACTGATTTAACTGCCTTTATTATTTCTATTGTTAATCTAATTCTGTTTTCAAAACTACCTCCGTATTCATCCGTACGTTTATTCGTTAGAGGAGAAAGAAACTGATGAAGTAGGTAGCCATGTGCACCGTGCAGTTCTATTATTTCATAACCAGCCTCTACAGCACGTCTTGCACCTGATTGAAATGCTTTGATTATTCTACTTATCTCCTCTTTGTCCATTTCAGTAGGGAGATTCTCTCCATCGTTAAATGGGATGGGAGAAGGAGCGATAGTCTGCCAACCGTTATTTACTGTTGGAGCTATCTGTGCTCTACTTATCCATGGTTTGTCACAGCTTGCTTTTCTACCTGCATGTGCTAATTGTATTCCAGGTACAGATCCTTGACTTTTTATAAATGTAGTTATCTGTCTTAATTTAGTAATATGCTCATCAGACCAGATACCTAAATCAGCATAGGTGATTCTTCCTTCTGGGCTTATAGCGGTAGCTTCTTGTATAATAGCCCCTACTTTACCTATAGCAAATTGTCCATAATGAACCAGGTGCCAGTCATTCGCATAACCATCTATAGCAGAGTATTGACACATAGGAGAAACGATAATTCTGTTGTATAATGTATTGTCCCTTAATGCTAAAGGAGTGAATAGAGTTTTCATAAGTTGTGTGTTGTTTGGAGGTGCAAAGGTATAAAATCGAAAATAGAATAGAAGGTCATTTGTCCTAAAGGATTTTGCGTTTGAATAATTATTACACTTATGTACTGTTTACTTCGACTAGGAAGCCTATATTTATTATTTGTAATCAATATAAATAATTTAATAATGAACTATTTTAGAATACTTACTGGAGCATTACTTGTTGGTGTGCTTTTCGTAGGATGTAAACAGACGAATACTGAAGTGAAGTCTGATGAGACTTTATCTATCGAGAATATGGGACGTACGATAAGCTTTAATAAGAAACTAGAGAATGTTGTAGTCTTTGATGTTGGTGCGATGGAGAATATGGCAGAATTAAACATCCCATTTAAAGGAATGGCTAAAGTGTATAGTCCTAACTTTTTAGCAAAGTACGCGGATGACAAGAGCATTGTGAACGTTGGTTCTTTTATGCAACCAAATTATGAACTAGTGAGTTCTGTTAATCCTGATTTGATTATTATGAGTAGTTGGTTTGATAAGGATTATCCTGAGTTTTCTAAGATTGCACCGACCATAGCGCTTGGTATTGCTGGGAGTAACTATTTAGCAAGTACTAAAGAGAATTTAAAAACATTAGGTCAGGTTTTTCAAGTAGCTGATAAAACTAATAAACTTATAGAGAATATTGACCATAAAGTTGAGCAAATGAAGTCTGTCATCAGTAAGAGCGATGAGAAAGCTATGCTTATTTTGTATAATAGTAAGAGTTATAGTGTGTTTAGTGAGAACTCTCGTTATGGTTATATCTTTAATGACTTAGGGATTAAGCCTTCAGTAGTTGGTTTAAAAGAAGGTAGCGATTATGGTAATGTCGTATCTAGTGAGTTTATATTAGAACATAATCCTGATATTATATTTATCATCGATAGAGGATTAGTGATGGAGAATAGACACGCAGATAAGAAACATGTAGAAAATCCTTTAATCCAAAAAACAAATGCGTATAAGAATGGCAAGATTATCTATCTAGATCCTAACGCTTGGTATTTAGCAGGAGGAGGATATATATCTTTGAATATGATGCTAGATGAATTAGCTCAAGCTTACAAATAGTAACCTTAAATCTGCAACTACCATTTACTGCGAATTAATTCTACTTTGCATGGCTTCAATTAGCTCTAAAACCGTACTATAGTATGCTTTAATCTAATTTTGCTCTGTTTTGTACAATTCATTCTCGTTTAAATGTTCTCTATAAACAAAAAAGCCAACTGAGTAAGTTGGTTTTTTTTGTTTTATTGTTTTTTGACGAATAGATTACTTGCTATTTTTTTAGTCACAGTAATCTGATGATTATCTACTTTTATAGTATATGATTGATCGAATGGTTCTATATCTATTATTTCTAGTTTAGAACCTAATGAGATTTTTTGTTTATCTAAATATTGCAAGAACTCAGTAGAAGAGTCTTTAACCCCTATACACACTACTATTTTAGAAGGTTCTATTTCTGATAATAGTTTTTTATCTATCTGTTTTATTTCACCTTTAGCATTGGGAATAGGGTCACCATGTGGGTCTTCTGTTGGAAAACCTAAAAAAGAATCTAATTTATTAATTAATTTCTCTGATTTTATATGTTCTAATTCCTCTGCTACATCGTGCACTTCATCCCAATTAAAACCAAGTTTCTCTACTAAGAATACTTCCCATAGGCGGTGTTTACGCACGATCATCTTAGCCGCCATTATCCCTTTAGGTGTAAGTGTTACGCCTTGATATTTTTGGTAAGTTATTAATTCTTTGTCATTTAGCTTCTTTATCATATCAGTCACAGACGAAGCCTTAGTCTCGATCTTAGCAGCTATCGCATTAGTCGATATCCCCTGAGATTGGCCTAGTGACAAGTGGAATATTGTTTTTAAATAATTCTCTTCTGAATAGGTAAGCATGGAATGTTTATTTGTTTAAATACAAAGTTAGCATTTTTTTATTTACAAATTAATTTTTAGCTTTGTCTAAATTTAATAACAAGACATGTATAAAAGTATTTTTAAACTAGTATCAATAAATGTTTTTCTTACTCTTTTTTTTGCATCAGTTGCCAATGCTCAGAATATAAAGGGAAAAGTTATCTCTAATGGCGAATCACTCTCTTATGCTACAGTCACTTTAATTGGGACTTCTCACGGTGTAGTGACGGATGATAAAGGAGAATTTATATTTGAACAATTAAAAGAAGGTAACTATACAGTGAAAGCTGAGTTCGTTGGTTTTAAACCAATGACTAAAAAAGTAAATATAAAGAACCATCAGACTGTACAGATGTCATTCGATTTACAGGAAGATGCGACTTTAGACGAAATAGTTATCTCAGGGACATTAAAACCTGTACTAAAGTCTGAAGCAGTAGTGCCAGTGGAGATTTATACTCCAGCATTTTTTGAGAAGAATCCTACTGCAAGTTTATTTGATGCAGTGCAAATGATTAATGGGGTACAACCTCAACTTAATTGTAATGTGTGTAATACTGGAGATATCCATATTAATGGTATGGAAGGACCTTATACGATGATCTTGATTGATGGGATGCCTATTGTGTCTTCTCTATCTACAGTGTATGGGTTATTTGGTATCCCAACAAGTTTGATAGAACGTGTAGAAGTAGTTAAGGGACCGGCATCTTCATTATATGGTACAGAAGCAATGGGTGGTATTATTAATGTAATTACTAAAGACCCTGAGCATGCTGCAAAGTTGAGTGTAGATGCATTTAGCACTACTTGGCTTGAGAATAATATTGACTTAGGAGCGAGTTATAAATTAGGTAAGCACGTCAAAGGTTTATTCGGTGGAAATTACTTTAAGTATGGTCAGCGAAAAGACAAGAACGGTGATGGCTTTACAGATGTAACACTACAAGATCGTATATCGATGTTTAATAAATTTACTCTTAAGCGAAAAGAAGACAGAGTCACAAGCTTGGCATTGCGTTATGTATACGAAGATAGATGGGGAGGACAGACAGACTGGAAACGCAAGCAGCATCGTGGAGGAGAAGAAGTATATGCTGAGAGTATATTCACTAATCGCTTCGAGGCGATAGGGATGTATCAACTGCCAACTACTGAGAATATTTATACGCAGTTCTCATATATCTATCACAAACAAAATTCGTTCTACGGTCCCGAATCGTATAATGCTAAACAACAAGTGGCTTTTGCACAGGCATACTGGGATAAGAATATCGGAAACCATAGTATGTTACTAGGTGCGTCATTTAAGTACACCTATTATGACGACAATACAAGAGCAACGGGTATCTATGATGAGAATGGATTAGTGAAGAACCAGCCTCAAGAAACACCGATACCAGGAGTGTTTATTCAGGATGAATGGAAGCTAAGTGACCAACATAAACTTTTATTAGGGTACCGCTTTGATTATGATCAGAAACACAAGGGAATTCACTCTCCTCGTATCGGATATAAATATACGCCAACAGCGAACCAAGCATTAAGAGCAAGCTTTGGTACAGGGTTTCGTGTAGTGAATGTATTTACAGAAGACCACAGAGCATTGACAGGGGCGAGAGAAGTAGTCTTCTCAGAGGCTCTAGATCCAGAAAAGTCATATAATGCCAATCTTAATTATACCATTAAGGTACCTTCAGACTTTGGGGTATTTAATTTCGATGTGAACGGATTCTATACTTACTTTACGAATAAGATAGACGCTGATACAGATACAGACCAGACTAAGATTATCTATGCGAACCTTGATGGGTATGCCATATCGAGAGGACTATCACTTAACGTAGATGTGACGTTTGACTTCCCATTAAAGTTGATGGCGGGTGCGACTTATATGGATGTGTTTAGAAAGGAAGATGGAGAGCGTGAGCAAATCTATCACTCTCCTAAATGGTCAGGTAACTTTATCGCGAGTTATAATTTCGGTAACGGATTCACTGCGGACTTGACTTCAGATTGGAAGGGACCTATGAGACTACCTCGTGTAGAGGATGACTACAGACCTGAGTATTCGCCGTGGACTATACTAGCGAATGTGCAAGTGACTAAGAAATTTGGCAACGGATTCGAAGTATATGGAGGTGTAAAGAACTTGTTTAATACTCTGCCTAAAGAAGATACTATTGCGAGATGGTGGGATCCATTTGGCGAACCTGGTAATGGTGTAGCGCCACCAGCTGGTAGAAATGATGTAATCTTCGAACCAAATGATTACAGCTATACACCGCTACAGGGTATCAGAGGATTCTTAGGAGTTAGATATAATATATTTTAACCCAGATTAAGCGTTAGCCAAATACTGCAAAGTAATTCTACTTCATATCTCTTTCATTTCTTCTAAAACCATACTAGAGTATGCTTTAATCAGTAATTCAGAGCTATTTTGCATAATTACTTTTCGTTTATCTGTCTATCGCTTAATCTAGGTTTAATTAGTTGACATAATGAGTAGATGTTTATTGTTTTTCATGTTGAGTTATTTCTTTGGGTTGACAGCTTATGCTCAACCCAAGGAGATACTGTTCTCTGAGTTAGAATCGGCTATGGCTAAAGCCCCTCGACCTGTGGTGGTGTTCTTACATACAGACTGGTGTAGCTACTGCTCACTGATGGAACGCAAGACACTGAAGAATGATAAAGTCAAGGATAAGCTAAACAGTGATTTTTACTATATCTCCTTTAATGCGGAGCACGATGAAGTGATCAAGTATAAAGGAAAGAATTA
>JBOFGJ010000445.1:0-1435 GCA_051649065.1 Flavobacterium sp.
AATAACTAGAAAAATGATTGCAATGAAAATAAGAAAAGGTATACAATTAGGAGCGTTATTATCTATGGTGATTTTATCATCTTCAGATATGTACGGACAGCAAGATCCACAGTACACGCATTATATGTATAATACAACTAATATCAACCCTGGTTATTCAGGAACACGAGGAGTGTTAAATGTATTTGGAATGTATCGTACACAATGGGTAGGATTAGATGGAGCTCCCCAGACGGCAAATATCTCTATAGATACTCCATTAGGCGATAATGGATTGTCAGGAGGTATAAACTATACAAATGATCGAATTGGAGCAATGTCAGAGAATAACTTCTCTGTAAACTTAGCGTATGCAGTAGATTTAAATGATGATTTTAAATTGTCATTTGGATTGAAGGGTACTGCTAATTTATTAAGTGTAGATTATACGAAACTAGATATTTATGATCCGAATGATCCAACTTTTGGAGAGAATATAAGTAATAAGTTTAATCCTAATGTAGGGGCAGGTTTGTTTTTGTATTCAGATAAAGCTTATGTAGGGGTTTCTGTACCTAACCTTTTGACCACGGATAGAACAACAGGCGAAGAAGGATTTGAATTAATGCGTCAGAAGATGCACTTTTACTTGACAGGAGGATATGTGTTCGATTTGAATCCAAGCTTGAAGTTTAAGCCAGCAGTATTGGTAAAGACAGTATCAGGAGCACCAATACAAGTGGATTTAACCGCAAACTTCTTGATAGTAGATCGCTTTACAGTTGGAGCAGCTTATCGTTGGGATGCATCAGTTAGTGGATTGGTAGGATTCCAGGTTAACGATGGGTTGTTTATAGGTTACTCATATGACGCAGATACGTCTAAGTTATCAAAGTATAACTCAGGATCGCATGAGATATTCTTGAGATTTGATTTGTTTAATAAATACAACAAAGTTAGTACAGCTCGTTTCTTCTAGAAGAAATGATACTGTAGTTTTTTCTTGAGAAAAGATGAAATTAAAAGAATAGCAAGTTTTCTTGAAAAAATAACAAAGTAAATTTCGAATAGTAAGTACGAAACTATTTGTTTTTTTGTTAAAAAAATTAAGTGTTGAACTTGTTATTGATTAGTTTTTTTACAAAAAGGATTTATCTAGCATTAGAATTAATGAATATTTAAATAGCATTTATTGTTCAGTATAATTTTGATTATTTTCTTTTTTGTATAATTTTGTGTCAAAGATTCTAAAGACAATGATTTTTAGTTTTTTAATGCATTGTTTTTGAGTCAAAGAAAAGACAACTAGCTTAGGAAAAAGTACATCTAATATATTATGAGGAAAAATATTTATAAAGTAGGGATAGTAGCTCTATTTGGAATGTTTTCTTTCACAGGAATTGCCCAAAATTCTTATGTTAAGAAAGCAAATCAACAAATAGAAAGCATGGCTTAT
>JBOFGJ010000446.1:0-1747 GCA_051649065.1 Flavobacterium sp.
GGTATAGATGCTGTATGGACAATTGTTCGTCGTGCATTGAAAAAAGAGAATATTTTTCAAGCGCATCGTACACACTTGTACCAGTATTTAAGTAATGAAGCTAAGGTGAATAAACTATACGTATCTTTTGGATATGGAGATTTACAGTTTATTATAGGTTATGCGGCTATACTTATGACTTCACAAGAAATGTGTACACAGGTGGCTTTTGCTGTTGGTGTATTGGTAGTAATGAGTGTGGTGTATTTGCTTGTGAAAGGAAGGGTTATTCGTAAATACGTGAAGCGTTAAGCGTGAAGGACGTAAAGGGTGACGGACGCGAAGAGGTGACGGACGTGATGACGCATAACGCATCACGAGCGAAGCGATTTACGCATTACGTTGATAACGAGCGAAGCGACTCACGATCGTAACGCATCACGTTGAATACACATCACGTTATTTAAAATTTACAATAAGATAATATCATCGTCTTCTTTAGGGCATACTTTATGTTTTGTTTTTATAAAAAGATCAATTATGAAAACACATAAGGATTTAGATGTTTGGAAAAGTAGTCGTGAATTTGTATCAACTGTTTATGCTATAACTAGAGAATTTCCTAGAGAAGAGATGTATGGACTAACAAGTCAGATAAGGCGAAGTGCTGTATCTATTCCATCTAATATAGCAGAAGGTAGTGCAAGAAAAGGAGATAAGGAATATATCCACTTTTTATACATTGCTTTAGGAAGTATGGCAGAGTTGGAAACTCAATTGTTTATTGCATCAGATTTAGGATATTTAAATAATGTAAGTGAGTATGAATCTTCTATTATTAGAATTAGAAGTATGTTGTTAGGATTGATAAATTATCTTGAGAAACGTAGTGAGAGAAAAGGGTGACGGACGTAAAGAACGTGATGACGTAAAGGGTGAAGAACGAGAAGCGTTAAGCGTGACGACGCATCACGAGCGTAGCGACTCACGATCATAACGTATCACGAGCGTAGCGATTTACGATCATAACGTATCACGAGCGTAGCGATTTACGATCATAACGTATCACGTTGATAGCGAAGGTAATGTCTCTCGACAAAAGAAATATGTTATAATAGAAAGAATATTTATTCAATGAAAAAATATCTAATATACGGTAAAGGTGGTCATGGTAAGGTAGTAGAAGATACGATTTACCAGTTGGACAATGATAATAGTGTAGAGTACTTCGATGATGCTTCTAATCCTTATAGGGAGAGTTATGAGAAGGAGGCAGAGTTGATTATAGGAATTGGAAATAATGAGGTACGTAAACGTATAGTGGGTGAAGTAAAGCATAGGTTTGCTACGATTATACATCCTACCGCTTATGTGGCTCCATCTGCAGAGATAGGTGAAGGTACAGTGGTATTAGCCAATGCTGTAGTACAGGCTGATGCTAAAATAGGAAAACACTGTATTATCAATGCGAATGTAACTGTGGATCACGATGCAATAGTAGAGGATTATGTATGTACTTATCCTGCCACTTATGTAGCGGGCTTTGCTCGTATTACGGAAGGGCAGACATTGAAACCTGGACAGGTGGTGTGGAAGAGTGAGGTGTTTTAGGGGGGAACTAATAGATAAAACAGTAAATGAAAATTAAAAAAGCCAAGGATTAAGAAATAATCTTTGGCTTTTTTAATTGTTATAAGTTTTGATTGAAAAATGATCCTATTAGTTTTACTCAAGAAAATAACTAATTCACCCATTGTGATTATATTCG
>JBOFGJ010000447.1:0-2328 GCA_051649065.1 Flavobacterium sp.
ATCGAATTAGGTCCAAATGTCGTTACCCAAGTCAGAACCATTGAGGTTGACGGGTATGAAGCGTTACAACTAGGTTTCGATGACAAGACAGAGAAACATGCTACTAAAGCTGAGTTAGGTCACTTTAAGAAAGCTGGAACATCTGCTAAAAGAAAAGTCGTTGAAATTAAAGAATTCGCTGGAGAGTATAAATTAGGTGATGTTATCACTGCTGATTTATTCAACGAAGGAGAGTTTGTAGACGTACAAGGTATTTCAAAAGGTAAAGGTTTCCAAGGGGTAGTTAAACGCCACGGATTTGGTGGAGTTGGACAAGTTACTCACGGACAAAAAAACCGTTTAAGAGCACCTGGATCAGTAGGAGCTTCTTCTTATCCTTCTAGAGTATTCAAAGGAATGCGCATGGCAGGAAGAATGGGAGGAGTAAATGTAACAGTACAAAACCTTAGAGTTTTAAAAGTAGTAGCTGATAAAAATCTACTTGTTGTTAAAGGAGCTATTCCTGGACACAAAAACTCTTATGTAATCGTTCAGAAGTAATGGAAGTAAAAGTTTTAGATATCACAGGAAAAGATACTGGTAGAAAGGTTGAACTTTTAGATTCAGTATTCGGTATAGAACCAAACAATCACGCAGTATATCTTGATGTTAAACAATATTTAGCAAATCAAAGACAAGGTACTCATAAAGCTAAAGAAAGAGCTGAGATATCTGGAAGTACTCGCAAGATTAAAAAACAAAAAGGAACAGGAACTGCGAGAGCAGGAAGTATTAAATCTCCAGTGTTCCGTGGAGGAGGTAGAGTTTTCGGTCCAAGACCAAGAAGTTACTCTTTCAAATTGAACAAAGGTTTAAAACGTTTAGCGAGAAAATCTGCTTTTTCTATCAAAGTTAAAGAATCAAATTTAATCGTTGTTGAGAACTTTAATTTCGAAGCACCAAGTACTAAAGATTTTATCAAAGTATTAAGTGGTTTAGGATTAGAAAATAAAAAATCTCTATTTGTGTTTGGTGAATCAAATAAAAATGTATATTTGTCATCACGCAATTTAGGGAAGGCTGCTGTTGTAACTAACTCTGAATTAAGTACTTACGGTATTTTAAATGCTGGGAGTTTAGTGTTAACTGAGGGTTCTGTAGCAGGAATAGTAGAAAATTTAAGTAAATAATAGGAATATGAGAGTTTTAATTAAGCCTATAATTACAGAAAAAGTAACTAAAGACGGCGAAGTATTCGGTCGTTTTGGGTTCGTTGTTGATAGAAAAGCTAACAAAATTGAAATTAAAAAAGCGGTTGAGGCTGCTTATGGAGTTTCTGTTGTTAACGTTAATACTATGAACTATGCTGCGAAGCGTTCTGTTAAGTTCACGAAAAGTGGTATGATCAACGCTAAAACTAATGCTTTTAAGAAAGCAATAGTTGAATTGAAAGAAGGAGATAATATAGACTTTTATTCAAATATCTAATAAATAATGTCAGTTAGAAAATTAAAACCTATTACCCCAGGTCAGCGTTTTAGAGTTGTAAATAGTTTTGACGCTATAACAACTGATAAGCCGGAGCGTAGTTTACTAGCACCGAAAAAAAAATCTGGAGGTAGAAATAGTCAAGGAAAAATGACCATGCGCTACATGGGTGGTGGTCATAAACAAAGATACCGTTTAGTTGATTTTAAAAGAACTAAAGTTGGTATTCCAGCTACTGTTAAATCAATCGAGTATGATCCAAACCGTACTGCATTTATCGCGTTAATCGCTTATGTAGATGGAGCTAAGTCATACATCATTGCTCAAAGCGGTATGCAAGTAGGACAAACTGTAGTTTCAGGAGCAGATGTATCACCAGAAGTTGGTAATGCAATGCCTTTAAGCAAAATTCCTTTAGGAACTGTTATATCTTGTATCGAATTACGTCCTGGACAAGGAGCTGTTATCGCTCGTTCAGCTGGTACTTTCGCTCAGTTAGTTGCTAGAGATGGTAAGTATGCTACTATCAAAATGCCATCTGGAGAGATCCGTTTGATTTTGTTAGAATGTATGGCTACTGTTGGAGCAGTATCTAATCACGATCACCAATTAATCGTTTCTGGTAAAGCTGGTAGATCAAGATGGTTAGGTAGAAGACCTAGAACTAGACCAGTAGCAATGAACCCAGTAGATCACCCAATGGGAGGTGGAGAAGGTCGCTCATCAGGAGGACACCCACGTTCTAGAAACGGGATGCCTGCTAAAGGGTACAGAACTCGTTCTAAAGTTAAGTCGAGTAATAAGTATATCGTTGAACGTAGAAAGAAATAAAAGATTAAGACATGGCACGTTCGTTAAAAA
>JBOFGJ010000448.1:0-3549 GCA_051649065.1 Flavobacterium sp.
AATTCATTCTTGTTTAGACGTTATTTGCAGATTTTAGGTGTTATATTTCTTTAATAAACAAAATAATAAAGCAAAATACTTAGAAAATAGATTAGATAAATAGTAATATAAGAAAAGCACTAAATAATCGCATTTAGTGATTGTTTATTAAGTAATATAGACGTACTTTAACTCTTAATCACTAAGCGTGTTGAATAGGAGCTCTTTTATGTAAAGTACTCACGTCAAGTGAATAAATAGTCTTTGCGGGTTTTTCTTTATAAATGTTATATTTTAAAACTAAATGTTGTGATATTATATGTTTGTTGTTAATTATGTATAAGTTTTTGTTGTACATTGGATATTGTTTATTAGTTGGTATTTTTGTACAGATATAATTAAGAAAAGATTGAGAGTCATTTGTTAATATTAAGAGTTAGGTATTAAGTTTGGTTGAGTACTATTTTGCACTTATTTTTTATGTTTAAAATAATTGGTGCGGTTTTTGGTTCTAAACAGGATATAAGTTTATTATTTAATCTCTTAAGCTTAAGATAAGGAATGATGTTCACATCAGTATTGATCTATCAATAAAAAGAAAAAAATTAGTTATGAAAATGAAGAATATCAATTTACTAATTCTTTCTGCTGTGCCGTTTGTAGCATCTGCTCAGACAGTTAATGAAGGAATATTCGCTGTGCTACCAGGTACAGAAATGGGAACTATAGCAGAGTTTATTAATGAGAAGTCAGGTGATTTTACCAATGACGGTACTGTTTATTTCTTTGATAATTTTAGAAATGAGGGTATATATAGCATCAGTAAAAGCGCTAAGACAGGTAAAGTAGTTTTTAGTAGATATGAGAATGAGTCTGGTGTACAGACTATATCTGGTAATTCGTTTACAGAGTTTTATGATGTCGTGTTAAATAATCCACAAACTGCAGGAGCTTTTGACTTAAAGGCAAATATAGATGTGTATGGAACAATGGACTTTCAAGATGGTATCGTAAAGGTAGATTCTACTCTTAATAGTACAACAGGACTTACTAAAGGAATGATTAGTTTTCAAAAGGGAGCTAAAGCTATAAATGCAAGTGATAAGAGTTTTGCCGATGGTGAGATAGAGAAAATAGGTAATGATGAGTTCTTGTTTCCACAAGGAAATAAAGGGAACTTTAGATATGCTAAAATCTCTGCTCCTAGAAGTGATAAATCAACTTATGTGAGTAGATATATCTATGATGATAAGCAGTTTTTTGAATCACATCAGAATAAGACAGGTGTTATAGAGCTATTAGATACTAATGAGTTTTGGTTAGTAGATAAGGGTAATAATACAGAGGGTGATATCTTATTGACATTAAGTTGGAATGAGACGACTACACCTAGAGATATATTAGGTAGTCCAGAGAAAAACTTACATATTGTACGTTGGGATGGATTTAATCAAATATGGGTAGACGAAGGTGGAGTAGTGGATATAGCTAATAAAGAGGTGACTACTGCTACAGCTGTTAGAGGATATGGATTCTTTACACTAGCAACTGTTAATAATAACATCATTAATGAAGGAGACGTAGTAATATATAACGCTGTATCACCTAATGGAGATGGTAAGAATGATTACTTTATCATAGATAATATCAATCGATTCCCTAATAATAAAGTTCAGATCTTTAATAGATGGGGAGCTAAAGTCTACGAGACTAACAACTATGATAGTAATGGTAATGTGTTTAAAGGATTCTCTGAAGGATCAGGAACTATCAATAAGAATGCTAAACTACCTACAGGAACTTACTTCTATGTCGTGACATATGAGTACTCTGATGCTAAAGGATCTAGAATAATTAAGAAATCAGGTTACCTACACTTAGAAAATGATTAATAAATAATACGAACAAGTTTGACATAAACTGGTTTAATTCAAAGCACCAACTCTCGTTGGTGCTTTTTTATGCTTTATATATATCAGATAATTAAACTCAGAATGTGCGATAAACGTATAAGCGAGAAGCAATTATACTAGATAGGTCTGAATTAGAGAAATGCTAGTGGTATATAAATAGCTACTATCAATAGTAGTTGATAACACAGCCTTTACATTTATAATTTGACTAACTCTACGCGTCTATTCTTTGCTTTATTCGTTTCCGAATCATTTGGATTTAGAGGTTTCTCAGCTCCATATCCTTGTGCTTTTAGACGAGAAGAGTCTATACCATTAATTGTTAAGTATGACACTAAGGTATTCGCTCTGTCTAAAGATAGTTTCTTATTGTGATCAGCATTACCAGTATTGTCTGTATGCCCTTCTACAGCAAGTTTTAAAGTAGGATTGTCTTGTAGTAGTTTCAGGATTTGATCGGTTACTTCTTTGCCATCAGGTTTAAGTGTTGCTTTATCTGTATCAAAGTTGATATATAAAACAGACTTACCTGCTTTGTCTAGTTCAGATTTCATCACATCAGCAGTGATAATATTTATATCAAGAGACTTTAACTCACTTTTCTCTAAGATAGTGATGCGACCACTTTCTTCATTTAATAAGTGAAATTGAATCCAAACTTCTTTATCACTAGTGCGAATAATATAAGTAGATATTTTGCGCCCTGCAGGAGGAATAGAGAACCCGTATTTATTGTCGATTAGTTCTTTGTTGCCTATTTTATCTAAGGTGCTCTGCGTTAATTCTTGATCATTTACTTTCACACCACCTAAAGCGATGATAGCTGTCTCATAGCTCTTCTCTACTTCTAGAGCATTGAATGGAGCCGCATCTTTTTGTCTGTTCTTTTCTAACTCTACATTGTAAGTCTTTCCTTCTACAGCGATAAGATCACCATTAACAGCGAAATATTGCTTGTCGAAGTTACTGATATCAGATGGATTAGGCTGCCCTGTCCAACTGCTACAGTACCCATAACAGTAGTTGTGAGGTGGAGATAAGAAAGGAAATGTACCAATAGGTTTAGTTGTAACAGGTATTTTAGTGATGTCAAATGAAGAAGAGTTGCCGTCTTCAGTTGCGATAGTATCTTCAGCAACAGACACTTCTTTAGTCTCTTTTTTTTCTTTTGACCCACAAGCACATATTGTTAGTGCTAAAAGTGAGCTAATGATTGTTTTTTTCATAGAGGTTTTGTTTTTGATTTGTTTAAAATACTAGCAAAAATAATAGATATAATTGTATAAAGTTTTGTTTAATGTATTAAAAACAATCTATTTAAGGTCCAATTTGCGTTTGTAAACACAGACTTTATACTGGCTTAATATATAGGTAATATGAACTGTATTAATTTGCAACTAATTCATCATCCTATGAGAAAATTAATTTATAGAGGATTACTAACTATTGCGTTATTGAGTAATGTAGTAGTTATGGCTGGTAAACGCGAAGTACAGCAACTAATTAATCAGTATTATAAAGAGGGAAAACTCAATGGAGCAGTCTTAGTCGCACAAGGAGGTAAAGTGGTATGTGATACTGTAGTAGGGCTTAGCAAGAAAGAAAAGAAGGTAAAGAATACTAAGCAGACGTTGTTTTATGGTGCGTCTATTACCAA
>JBOFGJ010000449.1:0-1112 GCA_051649065.1 Flavobacterium sp.
GTTTAGGTTGATATCCTCTTAGTTTTGATAATTGTTGTTTAGAGTATAAATCTCTAATGTCGTCATAAGCCTTGATATAAGTCACAGGGTTAGAACGAGAGCTTCTCCCGATAGGGTTTTGATCTACATATTCTACAGATTTTATACCTCCAAATTCTCCTTTCATTTCAGTGAACTGCCCAGGTTTATCACTTAACCCAGTTAATTTCTTTTGAAGAGCAGGGAATAATATTTTCTTCACTAACGTACTCTTACCACTACCAGAAACTCCTGTAATAACAGTCAAGCAATCTAATGGGAAAGTAACATCTATGTTCTTAAGGTTGTTCTCTCTAGCTCCGATTATCTCAATGAAATGTTTAAATGATCTTCTCGATTTAGGAACAGCTATTTCTAATGCTCCACTAAGGTATTTACCTGTTAGAGAATCTGATTTTAGGATAGCGTCATAGTCTCCTTGAGCTACTAATTCACCTCCATAGCTACCTGCCTCAGGACCGATATCTATAATCTGATCAGCAGACTTCATAATATCCTCATCGTGTTCTACTACGATAACTGTATTACCTAATTGTTTAAGGTTGTTTAATACATCGATTAGCTTCTCTGTATCTTTAGGGTGAAGACCAATACTTGGTTCGTCTAAGATATACATAGACCCCACTAAGCTACTTCCTAATGAAGTTGCCAAGTTAATACGTTGAGACTCTCCTCCAGATAGCGTAGCAGAGTTTCTATTTAACGTTAGGTAGTCAAGACCTACATTACTTAAGAAACCAAGTCTATTGTTGATTTCGATTAATAGACGTTGAGCTACTTTCGCTTCGTATTCATTTAATACTAACTCTTTAAAGAAAGTGATTAAATGTTTGATAGGAAGGTCTACTAGTTCACTTACAGTTCTACCGCCTATTTTTACATAGCTAGCTTCTTTTCTAAGTCTTTTTCCTTTACAAGTAGGGCATTTCGTTTTTCCTCTATAACGAGATAAAAGAACACGGTTTTGTATTTTATAGTTTTTCTCTTCTAATTCTTTAAAGAAATCATTTAATCCAGTGAAAGACGCATTTCCGTCCCATACTAATGCTTTTTGTTCGTCTGTTAGTTCGAAG
>JBOFGJ010000450.1:0-1126 GCA_051649065.1 Flavobacterium sp.
TGAATAGGTTATATCAGCTTCTATTTTATCTCCTTTTTTATAAAAAAGCTTATGTGAGAATCTTCGTAAAGATTCAGGCCAAGCATCTTCTTCGTTTGGTCCTGCAGTTCCTGTGTCATCATCCCCTTTAGCATCTTTAGAAAACATTGGTTGTATATCAGCGTCTGCTGCTGTAGATCCCAAATAATTATTAGTACCAGCTTTCAATGTACCTTCTGTATAATTTTTTGTATTAAGATTAACTTCTCGATTTATAGGCACATTATCTTCCGTAGGCACATAGGCTTCTAACATATGCATTGCATTCCCATAACTCTCTGGAGCATCTCCCATATCTAGACTTGGAGGTATTAATCCCAAAGCTATAGCTGTAAGCCCTCCCCCTTTTAAATATACATCAAACTCTACTTCGTAAGAATTTCCTTTATATGCATCCTCATTAAAAGTCATAAAAGCAACAGCTCCAGTATTGTTATCATTTCCACTGATAAACTCTAACTTTTGATTACTTCCTGAATTTGTTTTTTTAACTTTATAATTACCAGCTGAAATATTTTTTCTTAAATCGACAATTGTCCATTCTCCACTTCCTTCTGCATAGAACCTTTCTCCAGATGCTAAAGACTCTGCATCCCCTAATACCATTCCACTTAGTCGAACAGGTTGATCTTCTATAGTTGCCTTTGCTGTTATCTTAAAGCGAACCTCCCCTGAATTAATGGTATTACGTAAACCACTTATTAACTTATTTGATGACCCTATCCCACCAATATTATACATATCATCCATTGAATCACCACTATAGTTACCTGGCCCATAACTATTTAAAACACCATTAGAACTATTCGTCCATTGCCAATCTGGTCTCCAATTAGAACCTAAATTTCTGTAATCTTGTAGGTTGCTAATAACAGCTGATATTTTTAGATATCTTCCCCCTCCTAAATCTATCTTAGCATAAGAAGCTGAGCCATTTTTAATATCTACATTGTGTTTACCATAAGTATCGGTTTTACTCTGTGCTCCCCAGGTCAACCATAATACTTTATCCTTATGTTGACTTGATCCACCCGTAGCATAAGCTGCTGTAGTAAATGCTCCTGCTGGTATAATATCTGTTTGAGCA
>JBOFGJ010000451.1:0-2444 GCA_051649065.1 Flavobacterium sp.
TCCCAATGGAACATTTAAACCACATATGACAAATGAATGGATAGAGTTAGATGAAGATCCTCACTATCCTAGAACCCCATTAAGAGGTGGTTTTATTCTCAAAACAGGGAGATTAGGACTTATAGAGCTTTTACATAAATGGCAAGAAATAGGCGTAAATCACGCTGCTATAGGTATACAGTTTGGAAAACGAGATATAGGAGAAACGCTTGATGAATTAGCTACTGAAGTACTTCCTTACTTTAATACAAGTACTCTTTAATCCTAATTACTTGATAAGAAACACAATGTGTATTATCTAAAAACAACTATATAGTTTAAATAAAAGCCAAGATAGGTTAGCTCCTATCTCGGCTTTTATTAACTCTCCCAAGAGATATGCTGTAAGTTACCTTCTGCATCCACATTTACAACTAATAATTGATCTGTCACTTCTGGATCAATACTATAATCAAAAACAGCAAAACCTCCATTCTCACTTTTACTATCTGGGTACAATCCCAATCTGATTAGTGTTAACTTCTTAATAAACTGTTCGCCTCTGTCTGAGGCCTCTAAATCTATATTTATATCCTCACCAATCTCATCTCCTATTTCTTCTAAATGATAGTTAACAAAATCACTTACAAGGCTACTATCCTCTTTTGCATAATTGGCATCTATATACACTCGATTCTTGATATCATAAACTTCGATATTCTCTAAGATATACTTTATCCGCATTGCAATATGTTGTTCTAAAGTAGACTCCTCAAAGTTAATATCTAAACTAACTTCTGCATCCTTATACTCAACTTCCGCATCGTAGTATTCTTCTATATTGTCTAAATCTATTAGACCAAAGTGAGGTAATGTAAACTGTTCCATATCAATTTCTTTTTGAGGTTATTATCACTTATCTCTAGAAAAAAGCCCCATTCTTGCCCTTTCCCTTGTATGAAATTGCCAATTGACTTTGTATGAAAGTATATTGACAGCATCGTGAGTCCATCCTAACTCCGTTTAAAAAGGCTGTTTTAACGGACTCACTATGGACTCACTATGGACTCACTATGGACTCACTATGGACTCACTCAAATCAAGACCCCGTAAAGTCAAGATGACTTCTTTCTATAAATATAAATAATTATTACTCCCTTCTTTTAGCCTTTAGAGTTTTCTTGCATAATGCGTTACCTATCCCTCCAGTATACTTGCTAAAAAGACCTCTCTGAGCTACTATTCTTCAAGCATTCTGCACCTATACAGCAAGGAAACAAATGCTGAAATTATTTGATTCTGTCAATTATCTATTTAATAACTACACAACAGATCCTTTTCACTTTTAACATCTAGCCCACTATTATTTATCATTTGATAAATAATAAAATACAGAGAGATAATAATTTTGATCTATTATTAAAACAAAACAACAATGACAAAAGGCAATGTAAATCAAGGATTATCCTTAGCAAGTATTCTATCTAATAAAACTAAAATTCGCTTAGCTATCGTATGGATAATCGTTATTCTATTTATGGTATTTGGAAGTGCTATTACGGGTAATGCCCTATCTCCTATCCTGGCAGGCGGAATATTCTTTATCTTACTATTTACGATAGTAGGAGCTGCGTTTGGCGTGGTTAAAGAGGCGGATGAACTTGCTCACAAATTAGGAGAGCCTTATGGAACATTAATTCTTACGTTATCTATCGTCTCTATAGAGGTAATCCTAATCTCTGCTGTGATGTTAGGTCCAGGAGAGAACCCAACGATTGGTAAAGACTCTATCTTTTCAGTAATGATGATTATAATGAACCTTGTGATAGGACTGTGTATTCTATTTGGGGGACTTAAATATGGAGAGCAAGAATACAATGCACAAGGAACTATGTCTTATATCGCGATGATTATTATGCTAGGTGGTATTGCATTATTACTTCCCAATTTTATAGAAGGTGCTGGTGGAGGAATGTTTACTGATACTCAAGCTATCGTGTTAGCTATTTTTATCATTGTCTTATATGCTTTATTCTTATTCTTTCAAATGAAGGGATATAAGCATCTATATGTACAACCACCAAAAGGATCTATGGAGATTCCTTATAAAGATAGAGCTATAGCAGATATTCAATCAACAAATGACCACAGTGCTACTAATAGCAAAAGTGAAATATGGATACGATCTATTATTTTGATTGGAATGATACTACCGATCGTACTTCTTTCTCACAATATGGCAGTGGTAGTAGACTATGGAATAAAAGCAGCTAACTTACCTACTCTATTAGGAGGAGTACTTATCGCTATCATCGTATTCACGCCAGAGTCTATGACAGCTATAAAGGCAGCATTGAATAACGAGTTTCAACGTGCTATCAACCTATGTCACGGAGCCTTTGTATCAACCGTAGGACTTACTGTTCCCTCTGTCCTTATTATAGGTCTAATCACAGGCAAGGCAG
>JBOFGJ010000452.1:0-2589 GCA_051649065.1 Flavobacterium sp.
TTTACTCTTGATGCAATGTCTGACATAATCTTTAATTTTAAATTTAATTTCGTAGGCAAAAATAAAAAACTTTATTTTAAAACCTGATTTTTCATGTTAATTGTCGGTGCGAAATTATAAAAATTATTAATACTTATCGCTATTTTTCTATTTATTGTCAGTTATTATTCTTTTTTTTGTACTTATTTATCGTACTCACAACCTCATAACACAACTAACTACATGAAAAAAATAGCACTATTCGCCTCGGGTTCAGGCAGTAATGTAGAGAACATCATTAACTACTTCGAAAATAAATCTGTCTCTAATCAATACCTTATTTTGGTTAATAACCAAAGTGCTAAGGTAATAGAAAAAGCCGAAAAAAGAAACATACCGGTTGTCCTTTTTGATAGAAACATGCTAAATGAAGGTATTGTCTCTCAAAAATTAGAACAATTTCAACCCGATTTAATTGTATTAGCAGGTTTCTTATGGAAATTCCCTATTGACCTTGTTAAAAAATATCCGAATAAAGTAATTAATATCCATCCTGCTCTTTTGCCTAAATATGGTGGAAAAGGGATGTATGGGCACTTCGTACACGAAGCTGTTGTGGCAAATAATGAAACCGAATCAGGTATCACTATACACTATGTGAATGAGAATTATGATGAGGGGGCCACTATATTTCAAGCGACTACGCCTCTAGACCCATCATTCTCACCAGAACAAGTTGGAGCTGCTGTACTAAAACTAGAGCACTTACACTTTCCTCAAGTTATCGAAAAACTACTATTTTAAATATAAATGAATTTACCACAAGTAATACTCTATACTGATGGCTCATCTAGAGGTAATCCTGGCCCTGGTGGCTATGGATTAATATTAGAATGGGCTGGTCGAAATGTCTATAAAGAAGCATCTCAAGGATATCGTAAGACTACTAATAACCGCATGGAACTATTAGCTGTAATCGTCGGACTAGAAATGCTAAAAAACGAAGGCACATCAGTATTAGTTGTATCTGACTCTAAGTATGTAGTCGATGCTGTGGATAAACGCTGGGTCTTCGGATGGGAGAAAAAGGCATTTAAAGACAAGAAAAACCCTGATCTGTGGCAACGCTTTTTAAAAGTATATCGCAAACACAATGTCCAATTTAAATGGGTAAAAGGTCATAATAATCATCCTATGAACGAGCGATGTGATGTTCTTGCAGTTAAAGCTGCTACAGGAGCAGACCTTCTCATCGATGAATACTATGAATCTATAGAGGATTAAAAAAAGAGGTTCACTTAAGTAAATTAAGTGAACCTCTTTTTTAATATGTACTTAGTAAATTACGCCTTAAACGAATCTACTCTTTCTCTCCCTATCTCTCTAACTACAATAGTCTCTGCTAAATTATCGTGTAATGTTTGTTTCTTATCTGTCCAGAAGAACATAAAATACCCGATAAGCATCATCATACCTGAAAGTATTCCTGCAAAATAACGACCTGAGGCCTGCCCGAAAGTCACCTTCTCTCCAGCACAGTCTAGCACTCTAATCTTCATTACATTCTGTCCTACTGTAGCCTGCTGATCACTACTCTGCATTAATGCAAAATAAAGCCAGCCCGATACTATAGGGAAAAAACAACTAGGAATAACAACAATAAGGGAGTCTAGTAAACGAGCGACAAAACGCTCCCCAAAATCAGCATATTGATAATGGATTCTCTCTGACTCTGTAGTAACAGTCACATAATTATTATCACTTGAGTAACTTATCGAAACTCTCTCATTAGACATTACTCTATTCGGAGCATTATAACTTGGCTGTACTATATAAGACGACATCTCTTGTAGATACATTGCCTCTGTCCAATTGCTCAAGCCTTGATACCAAATCAATGTATTTGGATAAATAACGAACTGACGCAAGTCCGTTTCACTATATGGCCCCTGCTTCTGACCATTTATGATTAAATGATATTCTCTCTTCATTTATTTTATTTTTTAACAAAAATAAGAATATTAATATTCACTTTTATCAAAAACAACTCTCCTCACCTTATAAAACACATACCTTCCCATTTTATTAGTTTAATCTAAAAAACTCTTCCTCATAATGTTTACTTGGCTTGATCCACGCCATCGTTCTATCTGCATTAATAATCCAATTAAAACGCTTCAGCATATCCGCACCAAATAAACTAAAAGGTTGATTCTTTAACTCTCCAACAAAATACCCCACAGCTACATTATTTAATTCAAAACCACCGACACTGACCTTGCTTACCTCAGCAGTCTTAGTAATCACACTCTTGCCTGCCGAATTCTTTAGTTCCTTCTCACTAATAGTAACCAATTTTTCGTTTAATACATTCTTCTCTGAGAATATATTATCGTATAACATCGCCCCCGCATAACCAGATTGCAAATAAAAAGGATGAGTATAACTCTCTCCCGCTATTTCACTAACTACATCTATAAACATTGCCCCATTTCGATACTTTACAGGTATAGCCACATATCCTTCTATACTAGGCATCACTTCATGTCTCACTAATTCAGCACTATCATAGTTAATTTCTAACACCTTATCCTTAAACAGTGTCATACC
>JBOFGJ010000453.1:0-1310 GCA_051649065.1 Flavobacterium sp.
AGTAAATTAGGGTCTTGATGTACAATTATAGGACATTTATAGGAGAATACTAGGACTATACAGGGGCTGACAAATTCCTGCCCTTCTATGCTCTTCTCACTCATCTTTTACCGTCCTTGAGTTAGACAATTACACTAAGACTCTTTAGAAGTAAATGTGGATAAGATTAGCAGTGTTTGACTAAATGACCATACCTTTTTCTCTTTTTATTCCGATCTATTTATCTGCTAATCAAGATCAAGCTAGGGTATGACTAGGCTGAGCGCCCTATGTTTTTTTTTAATTAGTTATGTACTTGGTATGCTGATTTTTATATATTACAGACGCTGCGCTTCAATTAAGAATTAAGAATGTTTGGCTTCGCCATAAGGTGAATTTATATGTCACACAGATTGCAAATTCACACGAGCGAAGACGTGTATTTCTGAGTAACGCAACGAAAAAACAACATCACAACTAACCAAAATAACACTAATTATGGCAGAAATTAAACAAGGAATATTAGGAGCAACTAGAGGAAAAGTAGGTCCAGTGGTAGGATACATTTGGAGAGGAGTAAATTATTTGCGTACTAAACCACGTAAATCAAGTAAGAAGGCAACCCCGAAACAATTACTTCAGTGGGATAAGATGAGTTTAGTCTCTACCTATGCTAGCAAGTTTAGGGACTTTGTCAATGATCATTGCCCTGCTGTCCACAATGGTAAAAAATGGATGAATGGTAAAGAGCAAATGATCTCAAGACTGATGAAACAAGGCATTACGATGATTGATGGTCTACAACATATCGTTATAGAAAAAATGATTTTATCTATCGGAAACCTTGCTCCTGCTGTGATTAGAAAAATCAATATTCTCAAAACAGGCAAATTCAAAGTACAATGGGATAATAGCTTAGTGAATGCCTTGACCCTAGATACCGATTCCCTGACAATGATGCTATATAACGAAGATTTGGATCTATTCACTGCGATTTCTAACATAGGAAATCGCGTAGATAAATACGCTCACTTCAGCCTGCCTCAAGATTGGAATAAAGGCAAAGTTTACTTCTGGAGTATGTGGAAAGCTGCTGATGGAAGTGTACATAGTACGAGTTGTTTTCACGGGATGATAGAACTAATAGAAGAGAATGATACACAGAAAATAGAGAACGGAGAGCAGGAGAACGAGGAACAGGAAACAGATAATAGAAAACAAAAAATAACAGAGGTTATGCCTCTTGAACAAGCACAAGAAATCGCTCTAAAACAGTATCTAGATGATGTGGTTTTGACTACTGAAGGAGAAAGTACTCCACCTCCTTTAAA
>JBOFGJ010000454.1:0-1991 GCA_051649065.1 Flavobacterium sp.
ATCCAGTACGCATAGGAAATATCATTATAGATAATTTAGGAACTTATATCAACGATGTACGTGCTGATGTAGCTCCTACGAGTTACTATACTAAATGCTTTGCTCCAGATGGATCTGACACTAGTTTATATCAACTAAAAGAGACTCTAGAGCACGATCTAGGTTCTATTGCTACCTATACATTTTATGATGAACACCACTTGTTCTTCTATGCAGAATCTGATCATATCACATTCGAACTAAACTATACCATAGATGATCCTGAGTTTAGAACTGTAGCTTATAGCTTCACTTCACTGAATATCAATACCAAGTATGATTATCCCGACCTATTATCAGATGAGATATACACACCGAAACTAGTATTATCAGCAACTTATGTATTCAACTATTCTCTTACCGCTCCTAGTAATTATCTAAGAAATGAAAGAATCAAAAGTACTCCTGATCTTGTAAAGCTACAGAGTAAAAACAATCCTATTATATGGATAGATAAGCCGAATAATATTATTGGGTTTGCGGATAAAGCCTTTGCTATTACATTTAATAAAGAAGAAATAGACTCTCTTACACTATGGAATACGCTTCCTGCTAAAGGGGGTGGATTCTGTATGTTATCTGTAAATCTAAAAGAGGGTAATTCTGTCACTGTATTTGGAGGAGCGCATGATACTATTAAACATGATTTAAAGGATTTAGAACAATTCTTCAATTTAGATATTAGCTTTTATGAAGACTATAATTGTTGATTTTAAATATATTAGTAACATAATCTCATTAAAAATTCATAGCTTAGAGTTTACAAACTACTCTTACTATGGGATTTATATCAAGGATATTTGGAAAAAAAGAAAATAAACTAGACTCAACATTACATAGAATACTCATTGATCTAACGGAAGAACAAAAAAAAGCACTCAAGCAATCTACACTTCCATTGCGAACAGGACAGTTATTTATGCATTATTGGGAAGAGAATTTACCTAAAGAAAACTATGATGATATAGATTGGGCTCATAGAGTAGTCCACTTTTGGGAATCAAATGAAGTATTTGAGAAGAAATCATTACCACTCCCCTTTTTAGATTTAGAAGAGAAGCACTTTTTATTTAAAGGCGATTTGACTAATATAGAATTGGAAGTTGGACAGGCGCAGCCTTGGTTTGGTTTCCCTGGAGGAGCGACTAAATACAGTGCTAATCTCAACGATCAACCAATCTCTATTCCTCTGTTATCAGAATATGGCAATATAGATTACATAGAACGCGTAGATCTAACGCATACTAATCTAGATGTACTGACAGAAGGCAATAATCATATACTAGTTCTAGATGAGAAAATAGCCCAATACAATAAAGGAGAGTTCTATTTAAACAATGCTATTATCCCCATAGATAAGGCATATAGTATAGGAGGACTTCAGTTGGTTAGAAGAGTGCTTAAATAATTGATTAGGTTAAGCCTATTTTAGGACCAGATATAAAAAAGACGACTCATCTAAATCACTTCTATTATATTATTCTATTCTACTTAGAGAAAACACACACTATGCTTAATATAATAGTACCAATAAATCTATAAACATTTAATTTTAAAATAGATATAACATTAAAAAACATATCCTATTTACTTTTTTTATACCTTTGTATAACATTATTTCTTGATGAACACTATATCTAAAAATACAACAGACCTTAGTAACTTACTTTCAAAAGAACAACAAATTCTTTTTGAGAGAGCCTCTGTATTGGGTGGATATAAGAACTTAACTGATTTTATTCTAAACATCGTACAACAAAAAGCAGAAGAAATTATAAAGGATAATGACCTTATTATTGCTTCTAAAAAAGATGCAGAGATATTCGTTGCTGCTATTAATACAGTGCAAGAACCTTCTCCTACCTTAAAAAAAGCTTTTGCTGATTATAATTCACTTTTGACTAATAAGAAGTAACATGCTAACAGAATTACTACAAAAAAAGCATAATAGA
>JBOFGJ010000455.1:0-2221 GCA_051649065.1 Flavobacterium sp.
GGACAGTATTCTTTAGTCTGAGTATCTTATGGGGATATCCTATAGCCTTCGGGATTGCTATATCTGTCATAGGTGGGGTGCAGTTAGTAAGTATTGTTTTTTATCGTCAATTAAGTAAATTAAAATAAATCAAGATGAATACAATAGATAACTTAGAGTTAGGAAAGCAACAGGTTGTTGACTTTCACGTGAATATACAAACGTGGTTTAATGGAACTGCTGAGAATAAAGATGAGCTTTATCAGGCTATAGTAAGTACGTTTAATCCGTCTTTTGTAATGACTAATGGAGATGGGAAGAGTATGGGATATGAGACCTTCGTACAATGGTTAGCTACAGCTTACGGTATTTTCCCTACTCGTCAGATTGAGGTAAAGGATATAGAGGGTTATGCGACTTTTAGTCATGTTATCGTGAATTATATAGAAATACAACAGACAGATGAGCTAAGAACAGAACGTGAGTCTTCTGCAGTGTTTATGATAGGAGAGGGACAGACGATGTGGTATCACCTTATAGAGAAGTGGATTTAATGAAGAATGGACAACTAGGAATGAGGAATGTTTGCCTTCGGCATTATGTATGTTTGGAGATCAGTGGAGGGGTGGAGTGAAATAGGTTTATAGTAATTGGTTTACAGAGTACAACCTGTAAACCAATTACTATAAACAAACGCAAAGTCAGGAGACATTTGTGCAGCGGTTGTACTCTGTAAACCGATTACTATAAACAAACGAAAAGTCAGGAGACATTTGCGTAGCGGGGTAATATTAGTACCTAATGCCGAAGGCAAATACTGTAAACCGTAAACTGTACACCGTTCACTATTTTCTATCTAAATCCGTTATCAGTAGAGGATGTGTGTCTTCCAGGGGCATTAGCTAATGCTAATGGAGAGCAAGAGTTGCCATTCTGTAGTATTTGTTATTATCCAACAGTAGTAGGTAACAACGGAGACATTATGAATTCAAGTGGTTTTATGGCTATATCTACATTAAATAGAAAGAATAGTGATTGGGTATCTAAACGTGGAAATGCATTTGTAGTACTAGAGTCTTATAACAAAGGATTAGTACTTACTCGTCTGACTACTGCCCAAATAGAAGCCTTAAAACCTGTAGAGGGAATGATGGTGTACGATTCGACAGCAAACTGTTTGAAACTGTACAATGGAAAAACTTGGGGATGTGTTGTTCAAGGATGTGTTGACGAATAAGAACCTGTTACTTTTTAATAATTTAAAGTGAAACGCTATGATACATATATTAAATAAACAGTCTTTAGTTTTGATCTTTTCTGCCCTATTAGGAACAGCATCTAGCTTTGGACAAACAGCAATAAGGAAGTTCGAAGTAGAAGGACCTAATGTGTTATTAGATTTTAAAGAGAATGATGCTAGAGGAATAGTCTTGTCCTGGGTAACTAAAGAAGGTGATGTGAAAACGCCAGTAGGAGGAACTATGATATTTGACTCGAATGATAAGAAAGTGAAATACTATATAGCAGGAACTTCTGCTAAATGGGAAGATATGTCTGTTAATACAGGAGAAGTAGATACCAGCATTCAGCAAGGGTTAGTAGATGATCAAGCACCTACTATCATCGGGAATCAGTCTTCTACAGCTTCAGGAGCTTTAATTTTAGAAGCAGACAATAAGGCGATGGTACTACCGAAAATGGCAAGTCCTCATCTTAACCTTAAAAGCCCAGCAGCAGGTACAATTGTCTATGATACAGTATCTAAATATTGTGTGTATTTAACGGAAAAGAATGGGCTTTTTGGAAAGCAGAGTAGTAGTTTATATATATATTTGACAAGGATTTTAAAAAGGAGAATCATATTGTGGTTCTCTTTTTTTATCTAATAGAATTAGAGAGTATTAGTGGATTTGACTGTTAAAAAAGCGTCTTATAGAAAAGTAGGAAGTTAAAAATAATGTGTATTTAAATATTAGAATTATCTTTAAACTTTCTAAATACAAGCAATAATTATATGAAAATAGCCATCGTATGCTATCCAACCTTTGGAGGTAGTGGTGTAGTAGCCACAGAATTAGGATTGGAATTAGCCAAAAGAAATCACGAGGTGCATTTTATTACTTATAGTCAACCAGTGCGTTTAGCCTTGCTAAATCCTAATATATTCTATCACGAAGTAAATGTACCGGAATACCCGTTATTCCACTATCAGCCCTATGAGCTGGCCTTATCTAGTAAGTTA
>JBOFGJ010000456.1:0-2508 GCA_051649065.1 Flavobacterium sp.
TTTTGAGAACTATTATATTCATCATTATCACCAAAACTATATTTAAACTGTAGCCCCACATAGTTACCAGAATTATTAGCTAATGTTCGATTTTTGTCAATTCTATTATTCTTATTATAGAACCAATCAGTACTCGCTTTTAAATAAGGAATTGGTTTAGAATAAGCTAGTACAATCGACATACCAGAACTGTATACATCATATCCTGCGCCAAGACCGACACCTGTCTGTACAAAGAAGTTCTCTCCTACTAAGAAGTCTCTTCCTGCTTCTAATCCAAGAAAAGTAGTTTGTCCATAAAATTTACTAGTGTAATCTATTTGCTTCTGTGCTCTTACAGAAAAAGACATTAAAACAATAATAACTAAAAATGCTTTGTTCATATTCATTAAAAATAAGATTTAAAATAAATATAGACTTTACTATAAAAACAATAAACACAAGCTTTGTATAGTTTCATAAATAACCATTAATTATTTGAACTACTTTATTATTTTTTGAGTAATTTTTAATACCACATATTAAACCTCCTTCAAATCAAACAGTTTGACACTGATAACCAAAAAGTTGAACAATTAAAACTTTATCTTTATAACTATTATCATAAACACACAACCAATGACAAAAACAGCACTTATATTAATCAATATTCAGAACGACTATTTTGAACAGGGGTCTATATCCCTTTCAGGTAGTACTGAAGCAAGCTAATACACAAAAGGTTTTAAACCCAGATTAAGCATTAGCCAAATACTGCAAAGCATTTCTACTTCATAGCTCTTTCATTAGCTCTAATACTATAGCATGATTTGATCACTAATTCAGACCTATTTTGTGTAAATCCTTTTCATTTATATGTCTATCTCTTATTCTGGGCTTATCGAAATGCTATCTTTGTCAATAAATCTAATCCTCTGTAGCCTTATGTCAGAAAGCAAACCTCGTTTAAACCGATTAACAGCTATCCTAACACAGTTGCAATCTAAGCGCATTGTAACCGCTACTGAAATAGCCGCCAAACACAATGTGAGTATTCGCACAGTTTATAGAGATATCCGAACCTTAGAACAATCTGGCATACCTATATTTACAGAAGAGGGCAAAGGCTATTCATTAATAGAGGGGTATGCCTTGCCTCCTGTTATGTTTACTCAGGAAGAGGCAAATGCCTTAATTACTGCCGAACAGCTAATCTTAAAAAACAAAGATGCTTCACTTATACAGCAATATCAAAATGCTATTATCAAATTAAAAGCTGTATTGCGCTACACTCAAAAAGACAAAGTTGATTTACTCTCTCAACGCATTATCGTAAGAGATAATCCTGATAAGGCACAGACAAGTGATTATTTAATACAAATACAATCTGCTATCGTAAATCATCAAGTGCTCGCTATCGACTATCTATCACTAGAGAATCAAAAGAGTCAGCGAGACATAGAACCCTTTGCGATATACACCACTTAAGATAACTGGATACTTATCGCTTATTGTAGATTGAGACTAGACTTTAGGGCATTTAGACTAGACTGTATCCAACACTTAAAAGATACCTTGCAAACATTCGAACCTCATCAAATCACGATGGAGCAATACTTAAAAGCGTGTAGAGAAAAATATTACCCACAAGACACTACCCCTGACACACCTATGTCATAAAGGCTGTCTAACTTTGCTACATAATCTTAAATAAGACATCGATATGAATCAAGTAACCTTAAAGAAATTCCATATCATCGGAATCGAAGTACGAACTACAAACGAGCAAAACAAGGCTGCTAATGACATCCCATTATTATGGGAACGCTTCTGGAAAGAAGATGTATTAAACCGTATTCCAAACAAAGTATGTACTGCCGTTTATTCGATGTACACTAATTATGAAGGAGATCATACCATGCCTTATACTACTATCATTGGTTGTGAGGTAGCAGACTTATCTGATATCCCTGAAGGGATGATAGGACATACTGTAGAAGACGCTACTTATAATAAAGTAACTGTAACTGGAGATTTAACCAAGGGATTAGTCATTAATGAATGGCTTAAAATATGGAAGCAAAACTGGGATAGAAAATACACTGCGGACTTTGAAGTTTACGACGAAAAAGCAGCAAACCCATTAGATGCTGAAATAAGCATTTATGTTGCAATAAACAATTAAAAATGAAAGAAACAGAACAATACTATTTGCGCCAACAAGAACCAAACAGAAGCTGTTTACAAGCTTTAAGAAGTTTTATTCTACAATTAGACGAGCATATCATGCAGACTTACCTATAGAAACGATTGATGATATTCTACAACAAGCTTTAGATTTGTATAGAAATGGAATAATTAAGACAAAATAATTTAGAACAATACTACTTAACAACATTAAACCAAGTCATAAAAATAGCTTCTTTGTTGCCAAAGGAGCTGTTTTTATTTTAAAAAACCAAGACAAATACAAGCAAATAATTGATAATCATTATTTTAAAACAACTAACTTCTTTAATGCTTTGCTAT
>JBOFGJ010000457.1:0-2377 GCA_051649065.1 Flavobacterium sp.
AAATATATCATTTTATACTCTTTTAAACTTATTTTTCAGCAATATATTGCCCTATATATTATCAAAAATATATTTAAAAGCGAATTTAACAATATGCAAAGCAATTATATAAAACACCATCTCACCATAAGACATACAGTTGTGATAACACCAACTTACCGATAAATTATCTACTAAACAAAAAACTCGAATCTAATAGACTCGAGTTGACTTTACATATATCACAAATAAGGGGAAAGTAAGCCCAATATTATAGGTGCTAAAACAGCTGTAAAAACTCCATTAAATATCATCCCTACACTAGCGAATGCACCATATTTATCACTAAGTTCCATCGCTTTCATAGTCCCCATCGCGTGAGAAGATGTCCCCATTGCTATCCCCTGAGACATTGGATTACTTATACGAGTAAGATTAAGTACTTTAAACCCCACCATACTTCCAAATATCCCAGCTATCATCACCGCCGCCGCTGTCACAGAAGGTATACCACCTACAGACTTAGATATTTCTAAAGCGATAGGTGTACTAACAGATTTAGGTGCTAACGACAGAATAATCTCTTGGTCAGCGCCTGTTACTTTAGCTAAAATAACTACTGATACCACCCCAACGACACACCCTACGAGTTGACTTAGCAAGATAGGAAACAATTGCTTCTGTATCTTTTCCCACTGAATATATAATGGTACCGCTAGAGCTACAATAGACGGTTTTAAGAAAAAATCTATATAATGGCCTGCCTCTTCATAATTACCATAAGGAATATCTAAGAAGAACAGATAAGCCATCAAGATAACCATAGACAGAATAATAGGATTAAATATGATCCATTTTTTCTTTGTTGACAACCACATTCCACTAGCATAAAGAGCTAATGTTATAAACAATAAAAAGGTCGGGTTTGCTAAAAAAATCATTTCTTTTTTCTTAATAATTGATGAGTAAATCCAGTTATAAAAATCACAATCACTGTACTAACAAGCGTTGCAACAACAATAGGAACTATCGACTTACTTAGAATACCAAAATAATTCAACATCGCCACACAAGGTGGTACAAAGAAAATCCCCATGTTTTTAATCAAAAAATCAGTGATACCACCAATATCAACTACCTTCACCCACTTAAGTTTTAGCAATGTAAATAATGCTATTAAGCCTATAATACTTGATGGTAGTTTTAATCCTGTCAGATAAACTACTAATTCTCCAAAAGCAAGACAACCAATAACAACTGCCACCTGTTTAATTAAATTCATTTTATCTAAATATTTATCACAAAATTACTAAACTCAATCTTCACCAAACTACCTATTGCGATAAATATAATTATTTTAACAAAAGAAATCACTTGCCCTATAGCTATAGCACCCCAAATTACAATACAATCAATTAGCTATTTCGTAACTTTTACTTAATCTAGAAGACAAACAAAAACTACACCTTTGTACTGTAAACAAATAAGAAAATTATGCAATAAAATATAAGTAAATAATATTGGTTAGTTAGGAACAAAAGGGGAAATCTGAAGCAGGTATCCCCTTTTGATTTTAATATTAGTATCTGTAGCCTATCTATATTTAGATACAATTCCTATTACGCCTCTAAACTTTTATCTATTTGATGATATTTTCACTACAACAACTACGTTATTATTGTTTATCTTAGTACTTTTACCACAAAATTTACGATTACTATGTCAAAGACAGTTTTATCCCTTCAAGGAGTTGATATCTTCCAGAATAAACACAAAGTACTTTCTAATGTAAACTTAGAGGTTAACAAAGGAGAATTCCTATACATAATAGGTAAAACAGGTTCAGGTAAAAGTAGCTTTATGAAGACACTTTATGCCGACTTACCACTAGAAGTTGGTGAGGGATCAATCGTTGACTATGATCTAAAAACTTTAAAAGAAAAGGACATCCCTTATTTAAGAAGATCATTAGGCATCGTATTTCAAGATTTTAAACTACTTCCTGACAGAACAGTCTACGCTAACCTATACTTCGCATTAAAGGCTACAGGTTGGTCTGAAAAAGAAGCGATGAGCAGAAAAATACACGAAGTATTAGACAATGTAAATATGCTTGCTCATATCGATAAAATGCCTCATCAACTATCAGGTGGAGAACAACAAAGAATTGCTATCGCAAGAGCATTGTTAAATGATCCTGATCTTATCTTAGCTGATGAACCTACAGGAAACTTAGATCCACAGACAAGTGCAGAAGTAATGGAACTACTTTTAAATATCAATAAAAACGGTAGAACTATTGTTATGGTTACACACGACTATGCTTTACGATTAAAATTCCCTGCCAAAACATTAAAATGTGATGCAGGTACACTATTCGAAGTAGTACACCGTACTA
>JBOFGJ010000458.1:0-9118 GCA_051649065.1 Flavobacterium sp.
AACGCTTTAACCCGACGATGTTTGCGATGGAGGAAGGGATGAGCTTCACTGATGCAGATAATCTGACAGGGCGATTAGCTGCTATGGGGTTATTAGGTTTTGATTTAGATGACAATGCTTTCTTTTATAGAAGATTGCCATTTAAGCTAGAGCGTATTATGAGTCTAAATCCTCGTTTAAAGAATGCGGAGAAGTTGATCGCTGAGAATAAAGTGGAGATTATCAGCAATGCCAATGGACGTGTAGAGGCACGTGTAGATGGTACAGGAGGTGTGCGTCATACTGTGATCTTAGATGGAGAGCAAGAACGCTGTACTTGTGAGTGGTATGGTAAGTACCAAGGAGATAGAGGGATGTGTAAGCATGTGCTGGCGGTGAAGAAGGTAGTGGCTAACGGTTGATGGTTAATTAGTTGACTATGTGTGTCACGTACTGTCGGCACGTCATTCGGGCGTAGGGGCGTAAAATTTTACGCCCATATAAAACATTTTTTAGATGTTTTAATGCGGGGCGAGTATATAGATGATGAATGTACTTTGTGGCTACGTTGTGAGGCATATAGTGATACGCCTGTACTACTGTGGATATAGATGTCTCGGGTTCCTAATTTTAAATTCCTAATTCTTAATTGATTCTTCCTTACATTATTGTTATAATTTTATTACAGTATTTGGCAGTCGGATAATTAGAGGTTAACTTTGCGGCATGCAAATAGACAAAAAAGACATCAGAAGTTTATCTAAGGAACAATTAAGAGATTTCTTTGTTTCTCAGGGAGATAAAGCATTTAGAGGAAACCAAGTTTACGAGTGGTTATGGAGTAAAGGGGCTCATACTTTCGAGGATATGAGTAACTTATCTTTGGCTACACGTGAGATGCTAGATGCTAACTTCGTAATTAATCATATCAAGGTAGATAGTATGCAGGTTAGTACTGATGGTACTATCAAGAATGGTGTGAAGTTACACGATGGTCTTATCGTAGAGTCTGTTTTGATTCCTACAGAAACGCGTACTACAGCCTGTGTGTCTTCTCAGGTAGGGTGTAGTTTAGACTGTGAGTTCTGTGCTACTGCTCGTCTGAAGCGTATGCGTAACTTGAATCCTGATGAGATTTATGATCAAGTATTAACAATTGACCAGCAAAGTAGAAAGAATCATGGACATCCATTGTCTAACATTGTGTTTATGGGAATGGGAGAACCGTTAATGAATTACAATAATGTTCAGGCTGCGATAGAAAAAATTACATCTGAAGAGGGATTAGGAATGTCGCCTAAGCGTATCACTGTATCTACATCAGGGCTCCCTAAGATGATTAAAAAGCTAGCAGATGATGGCGTGAAGTTTAAGTTGGCAGTATCACTACACTCAGCTATCGAAGAAACACGTAATCGTATTATGCCTTTTACGAAGAGTTTCCCATTGACAGATCTACGCGATGCATTACAGTATTGGTATAGTAAAACGAAGAGTCGCGTAACTTATGAGTATGTGATTTGGAGAGGAATTAACGATGATAAGGCGTCTATAGATGCATTAGTGAAGTTCTGTAAATACGTACCGTGTAAAGTAAACTTGATTGAGTACAATCCTATCGATGATGGAGAATTCCAACAAGCAGATGAACAAGCTACAAATAACTATATTAAAGCTTTAGAGCGCAATGATATTACAGTAGTCGTTCGTCGTAGTCGTGGTAAAGACATTGATGCAGCTTGTGGACAGTTGGCTAATAAATCGTAATCAAAAGCAGTAAATTTCTGTGTAATAGAAGACTTGACAATTTCTTAAACGTTTACTCTTAAAGGAAACTATTTAATGAGATAAAAAAGTCGTATTTTTGATTTCGATGAATATAGTACAGCAAATAAAACAGCCTATACAAAGTGAGATGGAACTTTTCGAAAAGAAGTTCCGCAACTCAATGACTACTAAGGTAGCCTTACTAAATAGAATC
Organism: Flavobacterium sp.; assembly: GCA_051649065.1. Classification (GTDB taxonomy): domain Bacteria; phylum Bacteroidota; class Bacteroidia; order Flavobacteriales; family Flavobacteriaceae; genus Flavobacterium. The sequence goes on from JBOFGJ010000458.1 coordinate 1,961, forward strand.
ACTTACTACATAGTGAATAGAAAAGGGAAGCAGATGCGTCCTATGTTTGTATTTCTAGTAGCGAAGATGGTTGGTGAGCAAGTCAATGAGCGCACGTATAGAGGTGCTTCTGTTATCGAGCTAATACACACAGCAACTTTAGTACACGATGATGTCGTGGATGATAGTAATAAACGCCGTGGTTTTTTCTCACTAAATGCTTTATGGAAGAATAAAATAGCAGTGTTAGTAGGTGATTACTTATTAGCTAAGGGATTATTATTGTCTATAGACAATGGTGATTTTGATTTGCTTCGCATTATTTCTGTAGCTGTACGTGAGATGAGCGAGGGTGAATTACTTCAGATAGAAAAAGCAAGACGTCTAGATATCACTGAAGAGGTGTATTATGAGATTATTCGTCAAAAGACTGCTACACTTATAGCAGCATGTTGTGCATTAGGAGCAGCCTCTGTTCAGCCTGATAACGCTGAACTTATCGAGAAGATGCGTAAGTTCGGAGAGTTGATCGGTATGGCATTCCAAATAAAAGATGATTTGTTTGATTATACAGATGGTCCTATAGGTAAACCTACAGGTATAGATATCAAAGAACAAAAGATGACACTTCCGTTGATTTATACATTGAATACTTGTGAACCAAAAGAGAAGAAATGGTTGATAAACTCTGTGAAGAATCACAATGAGGATAAAAGACGCGTGAAAGAAGTTATTGAGTTCGTTAAACAAAAAGGAGGTCTGGAGTACGCATCTACTAAGATGGTAGAGTATCAACAAGAGGCCTTAGATATACTTAGAGAGTTTCCAGAATCTACTTTTAGAGAAGCTCTGTTCACGATGGTGAACTACGTTATAGAAAGAAAAAAATAATTTTTTCACTTTCCTTACAACCTTTTTATTTAGAATTGCGTCTATGTATATAGATAAGCAATTCTAAGTATTATGAAAGGTATTATTTTATTGATCACTTCATTTATAATTCAATTTATTATGTACATTTTAAACTTCTTTCAATAAAGAGGTTAGGTGCTGTATTTTATAAATAGAACGCTATTAATATGAAGCTGATAAGACTACACAAAAAGAAATTAGAGGATTATATAGATGACTTGTGCTCCCATAAAAGGACAGCGCAAAAGGAAGTGTATGATATGGTTTCTGGTAAAATGCTAGCAGTGTGTAGACAGTATATTAAAGATATACACTATGCAGAAGATGTTATGATAGCTGGTTTTATGAAAGTGTTTACACAAATAGATAAATTTGAGAATAGAGGCAACTTTGAAGGATGGATAAGACGCATTATGGTTAATGAATCTATTTCATTTTTAAGAGCGCAGAAGGGGCTTGAATACTTAGAAGATGTTCAGGTAAAAGAGGAAATAATAGAAGGTGATATAGAACTGTCCATCGAGGATTTACAACTTTTAATAAATCAACTACCAGAGGGATGTAAGACCGTATTTAATCTATATGTAGTAGAGGGATATAAACATCAAGAGATAGCACAATTATTAAAGATACAAGAAGGAACGTCTAAATCACAACTAGCACAAGCTAGAAAGTTATTACAACAACAATTAGCAATCTTAAAACAACAAGGGGTATGGAATGGAATAAAATAGATAAGAAATGGAAAGAGGAGATGATGGAGAGAGAGATTGCGCCTTCTGCTCAAGCTTGGGATAAGTTGTCTGCTCAGTTACACACACATAGAGTGAATAAGAATAGATCTAAGGTAGTAATGTGGTTAGGTATCGCTGCAAGTTTATTTATAGGTGGATTTTCTGTCATTTACTTTATGGGGCATGATGTAGATAATCAAATTTTGCCAAATATAACACTGCCAAATCTCGAAAAAGTAGTAGTGGAACAAGGGAGTACTGAAGAAGATACACTATTTAATCAGGAAGAAGTAGAAGAGACTATATCTGTACCTAGTATAACTAAGGACAGAACGAATAGTAAAGTACAAGAGAAGAATCAACAGTTAGTTAACAATATAAAAGTGGATACAATAAACGCATTAAAGCCAACAGACCTTCAAGAGGAATTCACAGAACCGGTAGTGAACAAGCCTTCGAAGAGAATAGTGGTGAATAGTGATGATTTATTAAATCAAGTGGAGGGGGAGATTGAGATTGAGTACAGAGAGTCTGTAATCAAGAAGATTTATGACAAAACCAAAAAAATGATTGTAGAACGATCTAATTAGAAAATTATGAAACAGAAAATAATATTAGTTATGATTATTACCTTATGTTCAATAGCAGGAATGAAAGGTCAGGTGTATAAATTTAATAAAGAGGTAAAGAATATTGCTGTTAAGATTCAGAATAGTACGGTAGAGGAGAAAGAATCTTTAAAGGTAAAGGTGGATTCATTAAATGTATTAGTCGAAAATAAGAAGTTGACAGAAGAGGAAGCTCAATTAATAAAGAATAAATTAGCTACTGAATCTTCAACGAGGTTAGAAGAAACAATAAATAGGCTTAATGATAGCTTGTCTAAGTCTGTTCAGAGTCACGTACAGTATTCTATAAAATCAGGACAGTTATATGAGACTCCTGATCAGACAGAGTATGGTTCGTCGATTAATATAGGCCGTCGAAATTATATACAAAGAGGAACTAAAATCAAAGGAGATAGACGTAATCAGTTTCAATTACAATTTGCCTATGGGATGAGTAATTTAGCAACAGACGGGGCTTTTGCTAATTCAGATCTTCGTTATGTTCCATCTAATTTTATTCAATGGGGATTTAATATCAATAGACGTTTATTAAAAGATAGTAATTTACTGCATTTGAGATATGGGGTATTGTTTGAGTATAATAATCTAAAACCTACAGAGCACCGTTACTTTCAGCAACAACCTTATGGTCAAGTAATGATAGTAGATCACGATAAAGACTTAAGAAAAAGCAGATTAGCAATACGATCTATTCAGATTCCTGTGTACTTAGAATTTGATTTGTCTAAATCTCAAATAGATGAAAAAACAGGTAGAACATATTTTAGAAGTCAACAAACATGGAGATTTGGTGTAGGAGGGTTTATGAATATCAATCGAAAAGATACTTATCAAGTTTACAGATATACAGATGAAGGCCATGAGTTTAGAACCAAAGAGAAGGCTGCCTTAGATATCAATAAGGTGCGATATGGAGTAGGGGCTTATGTTGGTAATGGGGATTGGAGTTTATTTGCACAATATGAATTGACTCCAATGTTTAAGCATAATGATGTTAAACAGAACATGTGGTCATTCGGAGTAAGACTTGACTTATAAGGTTGTATAGAACCTAGATTAAGCATTAGCCAAATACTGCAAAGCAATTCTACTTCATATCTCTTTCATTAGTTCTAAAACCATCCTATAGTATGCTTTTTTCACTAATTCAGAGCTATTTTGTATAATTCCTTTTCGTTTATACGTCTATCGCTTAATCCAGGTTGAAAAAGGATAGTTTGGATTAGGGAGTTGTTTTGGAATAAAGTTCTAAAAACAACTCCCTTTTCTTTACCTTTGTGTTGAACTAAGAATAAGATATGATTTCCAAAAGTACCATAGATGCTGTATTTGATGCTGCTCGAGTAGAGGAAGTGATTGGCGACTTTGTAACTCTGAAAAAATCAGGGACTAATTACAAAGGACTAAGTCCCTTTGTTAACGAGAAGACACCATCATTTATGGTATCGCCTGTTAAGCAGATCTGGAAAGACTTTAGCTCAGGTAAAGGAGGTAATGCCATCAGCTTTATTATGGAGCATGAGCACTTCACTTATCCTGAGGCTATTCGTTATTTGGCGAAGAAGTACGGTATCGAAATAGAAGAGACGAAACAGAGTGATGAGGAGAAGGAACAACTGAATGAAAAGGAGAGTATGTTCATCGTGTCTGAGTTTGCGAAGAAGTACTTTGAAGATACGCTATTTCATGCGGAGGAAGGTAAGGCTATAGGAATGACTTATTTTAAGGAAAGAGGCTTTACTCAGGAAACAATCAAGGAATTTGGATTAGGGTATTCTCCTGACCAATGGAGTATATTCACTGATGCCGCTTTACAGAAAGGATATTCTATCGACTATCTAGAGAAAACGGGACTGACTATCGTAAAAGAAGATCGCAAGTTTGACCGTTTTAAAGGGCGTGTAATGTTCCCTATTCAGAGTATGTCAGGAAGGGTACTAGGATTCGGAGGACGTATTTTAACAGCAGATAAAAAGGCAGCGAAGTATCTTAACTCGCCTGAGAGTGACATCTATCATAAGAGTAAGGTGCTATACGGTATATATCACGCTAAGCAAGAGATTGCTAAGCAGGATAATTGTTTTTTAGTGGAGGGATATACAGATGTTATTCAGATGCATCAGACAGGAATAAAGAATGTGGTCGCTTCTTCAGGGACAGCACTTACACCTGATCAGATACGTTTAATAAGTCGTTTGACTAAGAATATCACGATGTTATTTGATGGGGATGCTGCAGGTATACGAGCTTCTTTAAGAGGAGTTGACTTGATCCTTGAAGCGGGGATGAATGTGAGAGTTTGTCCATTGCCTGAAGGAGAGGATCCTGATAGTTTCGCTAGAAAACACACAAAGGAGCAACTAGACGAATACTTTAAAAGTAACGCTACTGACTTTATTCGTTATAAGGCAAATCTATTAATGGGGGAGGCGAAGAACGATCCTATTAAGAAAGCTGAGTTAATACGTGATATGGTACAGAGTATCTCTAAGATACCTGATCAGATACAGAGAGAAATCTATGTACAGGAATGTGCACGTATTATGGATATCTCAGAGGAAGTAGTGTTTAATTCATTAGCTCAGATAGGAAGGAAAGAGTTAGCTGATGCAAATAAGAAATATACACAGGAGCGCAAGCAGATGGAGGTGGTTCACTCAGAAGGAGTGAAGAAAGAGAGCATAGATCCACAGTATAACTTAGAACGAAAGATTATTGAGATATTGTTGTTATATGGCAATGTAGAAGAACAGTTTATCGAACTTCTATTAGACGTTAACGAGGAGAATGAAGTCGTAGAAGTTGAGCACAAGGTAGTACAGAAAGTATATGAGAGAATCTACTTAAGTCTCCAAGAGGATGAGGTACAACTGACAAACCCGATGTTTAAAGTGATTTATAAAGATCTTATCGATTATTTTAATCATAATGTATGGGAATTAGATAAGTATCTAAAGTCTCTTAGCCCTGAGATAGCTCAAGAAGTGACTAATATTATTATGGAAGATGAGAAAGAAACTTTACACAAATGGGAGTCTCAGAATATCATAGTGAAACAAAAAGATCAAGGTATTTCTCAATATGTTACAGAGACAATATTGACTCTGAGAATGTTTTTATTGAATACAATGATTGAGAAATATAAGGTAAAGCTTAAAGACTGTGATGAGAAGAGATCTTATGAGATGCTTACTCTAATTATGGATTACACTAGCCTTATGAATATGTTCTCAAATAGACTAGGACAAGTGACATCAAGGTTTAAAACGATAGATGAATAAAAAAAGAGGCAATTTAAATTGCCTCTTTTTGTTTATCTGTATATAATATCTATTTGGACATTTGGTTCTACATTTGAAGTTTTCGGCAATATAGCATTGTAAGTTCTATAATCATAGGTTGATCCTCGATTAACATCTAATGTTATTATTACTTCATTTTTGCGATTGTATTTGCAACTCTCTTTAAACAAAGCTGTAGTACTTGGAATGTTACCTCTGAATCCTTTAATATGCGTCTGTCCTATCAGTAAGTTTTCATATCTAAAGTCTATTTTACCTCTAAAATATTCAGCACCTTTTACTCTAGTAAGAAAATCTCTTTCTGACGATATTATAGTAAAACCTTCCCCTGCAATATCATAAACAATCAAGTCTTCAGGATAATATCCATTGTCTCCTCGACCTAATTGATCTACTCTTTGGAATCCATTTCCACAGTAATCATCATCTGTAGAACATCCAGCTAAAGACAATGACACGATTGTAATTAAAAACAATAAATACTTTTTCATAGCTTAATATTTTTAACAAAGGTATTTAATTATTGCGAATAATTAACAATCACTGTTGATTCCGTGTGTAACTTACTTTAATTCAGCGGGAATTATGCAGACCGGTATAGGATTGATCTTGTGTTGGTTTATTCTATTTAATCGGCTATATATATCGAAAACTTCTCTTTCTCTTCCTGTAAAGTCATCAGCTTTAGCTCCATTCATATGTGCTATCATTGCTATTTCTAGTTCATCATAGTTAGCGCCTAATTGGTCTTCATCTGAACGTTCATCTCCGAATAATCCATCAGTAGGTTTAGCTATGATAATGCTACTTGGTACGCCTAAATGTTCGCCTATAGCTCTAACCTCTGATTTCATTAAATCTGCAATAGGGCTAACATCTACACCTCCATCACCATATTTAGTAAAGAATCCCACACCGAAGTCTTCTACTTTATTACCTGTACCAGCTACTAAACTTCTGTGTAGTCCTGCATAGTAGTATAGTGTGGTCATACGCAGTCTAGCACGAGTATTTGCTAGTGTTAGATTAAGTAGCGCTTCGTCATTAGAAGAAGGGAAAGAATCTTTTAGTGTTTCGAAAGTTGCTGTTAGGTCTGCTACTGTTGATGTTACATTAGAAAAGTTGTTCTTTAGAAATGTAATATGTTCTTTTGCTCTTGACACCTGTGAAGGATCTTGATGTATAGGCATTTCTACACATAGTAGTGGTAACCCTGTCATAGCGCATAAAGTTGATGTAACAGCTGAGTCTATACCTCCTGATATTCCTATTACATAACCACTAACTTTTGCATTAAGGGCATAATCTTTTAACCAAGTAACAATGTGATTAGTTACTGCTTCTGTATTCATTTTAATATTGTTTGTCATGACTTTGAAGATTTATGGAATAGGTTGATATCTATCTTATTATATTTGTACCTTGAAAAATAAAAAAAGATAAAATGACTTTCTCCAAATTTACTAATTTATCTAGTGTGGTTTTACTAGTAAGCTGTGTTTTTTGGTCAAGCTGTGGGGATAAACAAAGTGAACTTGAAAAAGAGATTGCGACTATTCCTATAGAAATGACTATTGCTCGTTTTGATGAAGAGTTCTATAA
>JBOFGJ010000459.1:0-1362 GCA_051649065.1 Flavobacterium sp.
CAATACGATGGAGTTGTATAAGTTTAAGAATAGTAAAAAAGTAGAAACTTGTTTGTTGTTGTTTTCTGTCTTTTTGTGTTATACAGGAATGTATGCTGTGCGTAAATCATTTTTGGCTGGACAGTATAATGATATGGAAGTGATGAGCAATGTAGATCCTAAAACTATTTTTGTGATTAGTCAGGTTTTTGGATATATGATTTCAAAAGTTATTGGGATTAAAATTATCTCTGAAATGGCTAAAAGCACTAGGCTGTATTGGTTAATTGGAGCGACTACTTTTGGGTTAGCTATGTTGGGACTATTTGCTATTCTACCATCGCATTTAAAGTTTATAGCTCTATTTTTAAATGGACTTCCACTAGGAATGATTTTTGGGATAGTCTTTTCATATATAGAGGGACGAAAAAATACAGAATTACTAGCCGCAGCATTAAGTGCGACGTTTATCTTCTCTACTGGATTTGTAAAGAGTGTGGGGTTAATCTTAATGGAGAACTTTCATGTGAGTGAGTATGATATGCCATTTCTAACTGGATTACTTTTCTTCCCTATATTTCTGAGTTGTGCGCTTATTATGAATAAGTGTAAAGGTCCGTCTAGCAGTGATGTAGAAGCGCGTGCTGAACGAAAGCCAATGTATAAAAAGGAGAGAATGGCGTTCTTAAAACAGAATGGTTTTGGGTATTTAAGTCTTGTGTTAATTTACATTGTATTGACCATTGTACGTGACTTTAGAGATAATTTCGTAGTAGAGTTTTGGGAAGAACAAGGGACGTCAGAAGCACCGAAATTAATAACGTTAACGGAAGTTCCAGTAGCTATCATAGTATTAATTATAGCAGCGAGTAGTGTGCTGATTAAGAACAATAGAAAGGCATTTAACTTAGGGATGTATCTGACAATATTCGGAGCGATAATGATGTTAATAACGACAATTCTCTTTAGAGAGCGCTATGTGTCAGCGATAACGTGGATGGTAGTATCAGGTATTGGGGTTTATTTGCCATACATCCTGTTTCATTGTTTGGTATTCGAGAGACTAGTAGCACTATTAAAATTTAATGGCAATGTAGGGTTTCTGTTCTATCTAGCCGATTCGCTAGGATATTTAGGTAGTGTCACTGTGCTATTAATAAAAGAGTTTGTAGGCTTTAGACAGAATTGGAGTACATTCTTTATTAATTTAAATATAGAGTCTGCAATAGCAATATTGATTCTGTCTTTAGTGTCGATATGGTTTTTCGAGAAACAAGTTATTCGAAAGACAAAATTGAGTAATGTAACTGTATAAAAATAAAGTAAATATGAAATATGATTTAATCGTAGTAGGAGGTGGAGTATTGGGGACCTTTCATGCTT
>JBOFGJ010000460.1:0-1004 GCA_051649065.1 Flavobacterium sp.
TAAAATATTTCATACGGAATGGGAAGATAGCTTTTCAAAACCAAGAAATCTTGCCATAAGTAAGTCAATATCTAATTATATTTTTTTTGTTGATGCAGATGAATATGTTGTTTCTTCAAAGCATGAAGTTTCAAAGATATTTGTAAAAATAAATAGAAATAACAATAGAGACCTTATTGCAATTTGTCCGAAAATTAAAAATCATGATGGTGATATATCAAAGAATATACGAAGAGGATTTGCTAGTAATGGAGGTTTTTTCTATTTTGGATATGTCCATGAAGAGTTAAGGCGAAAAGACAAAAATAGGATAATTGACATCAGTGTTGATATTATTATCAATCACGATGGTTATACTCATGATGTTTTAAAAGCCAAAGGAAAATATAATAGAAATAAACGGCTGAATTTAAAAAACTTATCTAAAGAGCCTTTGTATCTTCGCTGGAAATTCTTTTACTACCGAGATTGCTTCGAGGGGACTCCACCCGATGAAATTTATAAAGGCTTAGCGAAAGCAATAAAATGCGAAGAGTTAGAACCGTTAAGCAGGACAAATATAAAGATGGAAGCCTATACCTTTTCCATCCTTGAGCTGATGGCGAAAGCAAAACTAAGTATGATGGATAATGATAACGAATTTTATGAGGTGATTGAGCTCATGGATGCTATCATTCCTTATAATAGCAATGGTTTTTACTATAAACTTATTTATGAATTATTCAAATGGAAATGCAAGTGTAGAGTATCAATCAAAGAAATTATAGAGTATAAAAGAAAAAATAAAAAAGTCCATGAGGGAATGGTTCATTCAGAGGGGTTACATATTGATGCTGCGCTTTCATTTTATCTTAATGAGATTGGTATGGTGAAACAGGCAAGAAAGCTATTGCTAAGTGTTAGGGATAATGGATTTTCCGCGGGGATTGTTAATCAATACTTGAACAGTACAAACACACTAAATTATGAGGGTGCTAATGGTAAGTAAAAGAATTTACTTTATT
>JBOFGJ010000461.1:0-1347 GCA_051649065.1 Flavobacterium sp.
AAGAGTATAGCTATACATGGGTAGATTATACAGATCTATCTTGGTATGCTGAGTTTATACTTATAGAGGATTTAACAGAAGAACAGTGTTTAGCATATTTCAGACTATTGCGTTGGCGTCAATTGAATTGTAATAAAGCAGATGATAGCTATTATCTGTTACCTTTTGAATTGATGGCTTTTGCCTATGAAAAGAATGAAATCACGAGAGATGAGTTTATACAGTATCTAGTTGCCATAGATAATAGAAAGTCTTATTTCAGTTCAATGTTATCTCCTTTGACAAAGCGATTTATAACCGATAAAGTACAGCAAGTCTTAGTTGAGTTTAAAGCGTATTATTTACAACAGGTTATGGATAGGGATAACCCTACAACGAAGGTATTTGATATTGTCTTTGACTTTCAGGAGATAGAAGGAATGCAGTATTTCTTTGGGTTATTGCATAAAATCAAGCATACTGGGATATCCAGAGAAAGTATTTATTACTATGCAGAGATGCAAATCACGATTAAGGAATTAGGACAAATCTATAGTAAACTTATTCGTAGAACAACACCTCTAAGTACTGATACTCAAGAGATGTTTAATGCTCAAGTAGCAGAGATAAACTTCAGTGCAGCACAATGGATCGAAGTAGCTGTAGCATGTCCGCAGTGGATAAAGTACATCACGACTTATCTAGACTGGCAAGGGTTAGAGTCTGCGATATGGTGGCTGTTCGCTCATCTGATGGATAACCAACAGGAAGAGGAGCAAAACAAGATACAAAAACAAATACAACGCTATTCTGCTATAGCGTTAGAGGAGTTTGAAGGAGGTGTAGTAGATATAGATTGGTTCTTTAGTTTTTATCACCTACTAGGAGAAGAGCGTTGGCAGATGCTTTATGACTCAACTAAGTTTATGGCAGTAGAGGGACATACTCGTGTGAAGCTGTATGCAGATGTATTGTTAGGTAAGGTATCTATGAAAGACTTGAAAACGAGGGTTATCTCTAAACGCGATAGAAACTATGTACGTGCATGTGGGTTATTCCCCTTATCTGAGACAGATAGAGAAGGAGATTTGATGGATCGATATGAGCTATTAGAACAGTTTAAGAAAGGTTCTAAGAAGTATGGCACTATGCGCCAAGAGAATGACTTAAAGATCTATAATGTAGCGATGCAGAACATCGCTAGAGCAGCAGGGTATACTGATGCAGTGCGCTTTCAATGGTCCATGGAGAGTGTACAAGTGCAGTCTATTCTAGAGAACTATAAAGAATTGGTATTGGATGAGTATACATTCTCTTTGACTGTATCTGATGAGGGAAAAGTAGAGTTGACAGTGAAGAGTAAAGGGG
>JBOFGJ010000462.1:0-7201 GCA_051649065.1 Flavobacterium sp.
TGAAGTCTGGATGTGGTATTTTAACATCTGTGCACGCTCATTAGCACCATACTTATTCTTTAATGCTTTCGCCCAAATACGACGAGCTACACGTCCGATTACGGCATACTCAGGGTCAATACCATTCGAGAAGAAGAAAGATAAGTTAGGCCCGAAAGCGTTAATATCCATCCCTCTACTTAGGTAATATTCCACATACGTAAATCCGTTAGCCAATGTAAATGCCAACTGTGTAATAGGGTTCGCTCCTGCTTCTGCAATGTGGTATCCTGAGATAGACACAGAGTAGAAGTTACGCACATTTTTCTCAATAAAGTACTCTTGTACATCACCCATTAAACGAAGTGCAAACTCCGTAGAAAAGATACACGTATTCTGAGCTTGGTCTTCTTTTAAAATATCTGCCTGTACTGTACCACGCACTTGTGATAAAGTCTCTGTTTTTATCTTTTGGTAAACATCCTGAGGCAATACTTGGTCTCCTGTTACGCCTAAAAGCATTAGTCCTAAACCGTCGTTACCCTCTGGTAAAGCACCATTATAACGAGGTCTTTCTACTCCTTTTGCTTTGTATATTGCTTCAATCTTTGCTTCAACTTCCGCTTCTAAGTCATTCTCTTTGATGTAGATCTCACATTGTTGATCGATAGCTGCATTCATAAAGAAACCAAGTAACATCGGTGCTGGTCCGTTGATTGTCATCGATACAGAAGTCAAGGCGTGTGCAAGGTTAAACCCTGAGTAAAGCTTCTTCGCATCGTCTAAACAACAGATAGAAACTCCTGCATTAACAATCTTACCATAGATATCAGGACGGTGTCCTGGATCGTTACCATATAACGTCACCGAGTCAAACGCAGTAGATAAACGCTTCGCTGGCATCCCTAAAGACACATAGTGAAAACGTCTGTTCGTACGCTCTGGCCCACCCTCTCCAGCAAACATACGCGTAGGGTCTTCTCCCTCGCGTTTAAACGGATAAAGTCCTGAAGTAAAAGGAAACTCCCCTGGTACATTCTCCTGTAATGACCAACGCAAGATATCTCCCCATGCTTCATATTTAGGCAAAGCAATCTTAGGTATCTGTAAGTGCGATAAACTCTCTGAGTGCGTAGCAATCTTGATCTCTTTATCTCGAACTTTAAAAGAATAAACAGGATTCTTGTATTTGTTTACTTTTTGATCCCATAGTAAGATAACCTCCCAATTGTATGGATCTAAGTTCATCTTCACCTTGTCAAATTCCTTTAACAGCAGGTTGATAAATAATTGTGTATCAGCATCATTAGAAGCAACACTCTCTTCTACAATTCCCGATTTATTGATCTCAGCTGATTTGCCTGAAACGCTCTCTGTTGTTTTAAATATCCCGTATAACTTCTGTGCTACCTCTTTTTGAGAAAGTACAGTATCGTCATATTTACGGTTGTTCTCAGCGATCTCAGATAAGTAACGCGTACGATTAGGTGGAATAACATACACCTTCTCACTCATTTCTTTTGTGATCTCTATATTAGACGTTAAGTTAGCCCCTGTTTTCTCAACTACCTTATCCATAATCGCTTTGTACAAAGCATTAGTTCCTGGATCGTTAAACTGAGAAGCGATAGTACCGAATACTGGCATATCATCAGGATTAGCATCCCATAAGTTGTGGTTGCGTTGGTATTGTTTTTTTACATCTCTGATCGCATCTAATGCACCGCGCTTGTCAAACTTGTTGATTGCAACGATATCAGCGAAGTCAAGCATATCAATCTTCTCTAACTGCGTAGCTGCACCGAACTCAGGTGTCATAATGTATAATGAAGCATCAGAGTGATCTAAAATCTCTGTATCTGACTGCCCGATTCCCGAAGTTTCAAGAATGATTAAGTCGTAATTAGCTGCCTGAAGCACTTGAAGTGTTTCTTCAACATAACGCGATAACGCTAAGTTAGACTGACGAGTAGCTAATGAACGCATAAATACACGAGGATTGTTGATCGAGTTCATACGGATACGATCTCCTAACAACGCTCCACCTGTCTTACGCTTAGAAGGATCGACAGAAACTAAAGCTACTGTTTTCTCTGGGAAATCAATAAGGAAGCGACGAACTAACTCATCTACCATAGATGATTTACCCGCACCACCTGTACCTGTGATTCCCAATACTGGTGTACTGCTGTGTTTCTCTGGATCAAATTGGAATACTTTAAGGAAGTCCTCTTCTCTATTCTCTGCTAAAGAGATTAAACGAGCAATGGTAGTGATGTCTTTATCTGCAAGAGATTGATATACGTCTTTTCCCTCTGGAAGTTGTAGATCCATCGTAGGGAAGTCCGCACGCTGTACCATATCGTTAATCATCCCTTGTAATCCCATTGCACGTCCGTCATCTGGAGAATATAGACGAGTGATCCCGTAGTCCATTAGTTCTTTGATTTCACTCGGAAGGATTACTCCTCCTCCACCTCCTACGATACGGATATGTCCTGCACCTTTCTCTTGTAGCAGGTCGTACATAAATTTAAAATATTCATTATGACCTCCTTGGTACGAAGTCATTGCGATAGCGTTTGCATCTTCTTGAATAGCTGTATTCACTACTTCTTCCACACTTTTATCGTGTCCTAAGTGAATAACCTCACATCCCGTCGCTTGTATAATACGACGCATAATATTAATCGCCGCATCGTGACCGTCAAATAAAGCTGCAGCGGTAACTATACGCACCTTGTTAGTAGGCGTATAGGGTGTATTTTGTTGCATAATGTTTTAGTTTTTTGTAGAATGCCAATATAATAAATATTCGCTGAATTCACTACTACCAACTAAATATTTGAATTTATCCTAAAGAAAGATGCAAATCGAGAACAAAAGAACACAACTACCTCATTAAGAAACACACTTTATGAGTTTATATCATACTGCATCCACACGTTGGGTTCAATATAGACACCACGGTCATTTATTAAATCAATCGTTACTGGATTAAGAAGTACTGGAAGTAAGTATTCTCCTGAGCTTTGAAAGGTCAGTTCTGTCCACGATTCCCACTCTTTAACAGTCCCTTCTACGATCATAGATTGACTACATATCTTCACTATTTTAGCTCCTCCCTTAACGTGAGTACGTACCCAAGCGTCATAAGGTAAACCCTCTTTATTTGTCCATTGGATATACTCTTCCATCGGAATGAGAGGAAAGTTCGTTTTAAGATTAGGACGTATCGGAAGAATAAAAGCGCTTAAACTTATTTTAAGAGCGATGCTCTTCATATAATTGATTAGCTGATTGCTAATCCCCTTGCCTTGAAATTCTTTATTTAAACCAATCTGTAATGCACATAGTGTATTTGGCTTAAGTCCCTTCTCATAATCTGATACCGACTTCTCTAACGCCCAATCCCATCCTCTATCAGGAAGGTTAGCTAACTCTGCTTCTGACAAATACAGAGGAATACAGTTCCCATTGCCTACAACTACATCACCATCTAACAAATAAAACTGATAGTCAGCAAACAACTCATATATCCTCTCCCAATATTTTAGATTGACTTTATCCGCTAATACATAAGCAGGCCAAACATTAAACTGATCAACCTGGTTATTATAGTTTATGCTTTGCTCTTCTGTCAAATCTTTAGCTGTGGTGAAATTATAGTAAGTAATCTGTGTCATAATTCATTATTTAATTAATTGGCTGCAAGTAACAAATTTACTATTTACAACTCTTTAATTTAAACCTAAACTGACAAAAAACACGACTCAACCGAAATACCTAACCTAAGTTCCCCTTGATTTTCTAAATTTTATGAGACTAATAAATATAAGAAACCCTAGCTATATCAATGCTATCACATATAGCAATTTAGCCCATAAAGCATTAATTTACAACAAATTAATAGAGTACCTTAAAATAATTGATTTTTAATGCATTTATTTGCAAAGAACTAAAAATCAATATCTACCTCCTTTTTTGGCCAATCCTCTAGGTCATTTTTTAAGCAATCAAAACACATATTAATAGACTAAAATAAGCCTCTTTATGCTATCTCCGTTCGAGTGAGTCCGTAGTGAGTCCGTAATGAGTGCGTAGTGACTCCGTTAAAACAACTGTTTTAATGGAGTCACTATGCAATCACAATACTATCAAAATTCATTCAAAGAAAAGTAGATAACAAACTCTTTAAAATAAATTCTCGATAAGGTAATTTTGAATTGGGATAAAATTTTAGATATATTCTTAAGATTGATTAATTTCAATGATTCCTAAAAAATAGAATCACATTTAGAATAGCATAGGCACGAATTTAAATACAATATATATAGATGATATTGAAGTAAGTAAAAACTATTCCTTAAAAATTGCTTCATTAGCATATGTTATTATTGGAACTACTTTATAGAATCTATTCTTTAATTTAGCCCTTGCTAATTTATAACTAAACTACTGACGTCTTTATGAACGATTAACTTATCTTTGCCCTTATTCAATTAAATAATTATGATATTAAAACAAATAATCTATTTTATCATTGTACTTGTTCTGAGCGCAGCCTACCCTGCTTATCAATATATATATAACCAAATGGCGGGTATTGATGCACTTACATATACAGTTATTACATTTGTTATAATACACATACTTTATAAAATAAACTTTCCTGAATAAGTACAATTCATCTTATTAAAACATTTCTGTTTTTTTTAAATTATTACATACAAGTAAAGGTTATTTTATTAACTTTGTATTTCAAAGTACTTTTTTTATGACAAATAAAGCTATTGATGATTTAAATCAAATCAAGTCTATAATGGAACGCTCTACTAAGTTTTTAAGCTTAAGTGGGTGGAGTGGTATTTGGGTTGGTCTATGTGGACTAGCAGCATCTGCTGTCTTGTACAGTTGGCAGTCTGCTTCTACCTATACCTATGAGAATTTAACCACTAGCGATCCTTATCAGACTACTTATACAGTAGAAATGCTATTGGTATTGGCATTAATCACATTCATCGTAGCAATCACAGGAGGATTTTACTTTACAATAAGAAAGACACGCAAACTAGGTAAATCATTCTTAAATAGAACTACCAAACGCTTATTAGTACGCTTCTCTATTCCACTAATTATAGCAGGAATACTGTGTATAATATTCTATACCCATTATTTATTACAACTAGCACTGCCTACTACCCTATTATTCTATGGATTAGCCTTATTCAGTGTACAAGAAGATACTGTAAAAGAAGTAAAGGGAATCGCTATACTAGAGATTACACTTGGGCTATTAGCGTTTTACTTTCTTGATTACACCCTATTATTCTGGGCGCTTGGCTTTGGTTTAGTACACTTGCTTTACGGAATTATCCTTTGGAATAAATACGATAAAATTAAATAAGCACATCTATGAAATTTGATTTAGAAAAATTAAACAAAGTCTTTGACAATCGCATCCGTGTAGGGATAATGAGTGGACTGATGGTCAATGATACCCTTTCGTTTAAAAATCTAAAAGAATATCTAGACCTTACAGATGGGAACTTGGCTTCTCATCTTAAAAACTTAGAAGAAAGCAACTACATTACAGTGAACAAAGGATTTGTAGGAAGAAAAACCAATACTACCTATACTGCTACAGAAGAAGGTAAACTAGCCTTCAAAAAGCACCTAGCCTATTTAGAAAATTTAATTAATAAATTGAAATAATTTTTTTAACCGTATACTTTGAAAAACAAAGTACTTTATAAATAGAAAAATATGATAAAAGAAAGTCAAAAACCAATGTTTAAGGGAATTGCTATTACTGTGCTATCCCTAATGCTACTAATCACACTACCGTTTATTACTAGCCTAATCCGCGAGAGAGAGAACTTCCAAGGAGAAGTAACTTCTGAAGTAACCTCTAAATGGGGTCAAGAACAAACCCTATATGGTCCCTTCATCCTTATTGAATACAAAGAGCGTTCTGTAGATGCTGAAGGAAAAGTATTAACACATCGTACTAATTACTTACAAGTACCTGAAAAACAAGTTATCATTGGTGATATCAAAACACAAGTAAAAAAGAGAAGTCTTTATGAAGTAGCCTTATACAACACTAACTTAGCTGTAGAGGCACGCTTCCCTACTATGGATAAAATAATAGAAAAACTAAAAGTAACTGATCCTGCTGATATCCTAAGTACTAAGCTTATATTCTCTATATCAGATAGCAAGGGATTTACCGAAGAGATTCTTATTAATAATATAGCTGGGCAGGCATTTGAACTTGATCGCGATTTGGGAGTAAATACTAACTATAACTTCTTAAGTTACGAATTTGATAGAGAGACATTTAATACTTCAGAAATCAACTTTCCTATTAAACTAAAAGGGTCGACTGAAATCAACTTCCTAGCTTCTGCTAAAGATACTAAAGTAGATATCAATCCTGATTATAAGGATATTAAATATGTAGGAAACTATCTACCAGATACAGATGAAAAGCAAAAAGATACTGTATCTGCGAAATGGACTATCTTTCAGCCTATCCCTATTAATACCTCGTTAGATAGCCTAGTTACACTAGATACATACAAATTCGGTATGAAATTTATCCAAGTAAATGACTTCTACAGCAAAGTAAATCGCGCTACTAAATATGCATTACTATTTATAGGACTTACTTTTGCTACATTCTTCTTTATGGAGAACCTAAAGAATCTAAGCATTAATATCCTACACTATACATTAGTAGGATTGTCATTGTGTATTAACTTTGTACTGTTACTGTCTTTTGCAGAATATGTTGGTTTCTCTTGGGCATACATTATATCAGCATCAGCCACTATCCTACTTATCACTTCCTTTATATATGGGCTAAGTAAAAACTTCCGAATAGCAGCCTCTATATTTGGTTTATTAGCTGCGTTATACGCATTCCTATTCTTCTTATTACAATTAAAAGAAGCGGCACTAATAGTAGGAAGTATCGGACTATTCGCTGTTATCGCAGTCTTGATGTATTTCTCTAAACGCATTAAGTTTGGTGCAGATAAGTCAGTTGACATCTAATACGAAAATAATATTTATCAAGGTCTCTTTAGCATACTAAAGAGACCTTTTTTATTACCTATCTTAAATACTTCTAATATAAACCCAGATTAAGCATTAGCCAAATACTGCAAAGTAGTTCTACTTCATATCCCTTTCACTTATTCTAAAACCATACTAC
>JBOFGJ010000463.1:0-2829 GCA_051649065.1 Flavobacterium sp.
TATCTGCTAGCGCTGGTGGAACAGGAACTGTTATGAGTGGTTTAGGTATGAAGGTAGGCGGAGCTTTTAAAAGTATGGCTTCTATTGGTATTAGTTCTATTAGAGCCTTATCAGCTGCCATGCTATCCAATCCTATTACAGCAATTCTATTAGCTATTACAGCTACTGTTGCATTTGTGGCAATGTCTTGGCGTTCTAATTTTATGAATATCCAAGGAGTTATCAGTACGTTTTCAAGTGGTGTTGGTAATTCGTTGAAAGGTTTAGGGAATATGTTTAAAGGGCTAGAACCTGTTGTTAAACCAGTAATTAATGTTTTAAAAGCTTTAGGAGCTGTTTTAACAGGAGTCGTATTATTTGGGATAGCGGCAGTTGTTGATGCGTTTAGATTAATGGTCTTTGCTGTTACATCCGTCATTAAGTCTATCCAGGCACTTGGTCACGGCTTAAGTGGTCTTTGGAAAAAGATTAAAGGAGATTCTGAAGGCGCAGATGAAAGTTTTAAGAAAATGGACCAGTCAATAAAATCTATTGGTGATGGCTTTGATGAGTTGAAAAATAATAGCGCTATGAAGGCTGCGACAGAATCAGTACAGCAATTTGGTAAGGAAACTGAAAAATCAGCAGACATGTCAAAACGTTCTATTAAGGATGTTATTGGATCAGTAGACGAGTTAAATGCCAAAACAAGCCAAATTAATTCTGACTTAAGTTTATCATTCAATGTTGAAGGTCAAACAGATGGGATAAAAAACTATATCAATAGTGCTACTCAAATACTAGAAGAATTTAATCAGAAACGATTAGATACGGCTAATAAGTACAATGATTTAATGACTCAAGCTGAAAGTGCCAAAGGAAAAGAACGTGTTGCACTTGAAAAACAAGCTAACGATTTAATTCTGAGTCAACATTCTCAAAATAATAACGGAATGATAGCTTTACAAAAAGAGTTCAGTGACCAACTTAAAAGTAATAAAAATATTGAAGGTCAAGAGCTAACTGCTGAGCAAAGATCTGCAATGGAAGCACAGTTGCAGGTGATTCGTGAAGGATTAATACAGCAAAATGAGCTTTATGTTCAAGCTGCCATGCAAAGACTACAGAATGGTGAGCAGTTGAGTCAACAAGAACAACAAGCTGCAGAAGCTAACTTAAAAGCTTTATATGCTAATCAAACTGAGCAAATATCAGCTAATGAACAAAAAATAGCTGAATTAAAAAAACAGTATGACGAAGCCAAAACTGAAAGTCAAAAAGCTAACTTAGAAGCACAAACGGAAGCATTAAAATTAAATAATGAGCAGTTATTACAACAACAACAACTCTATGGAGAACAGGAGTTGCAATTACTGTTGAATGGAAATGAGCAAACTTCTCAAGCGGTTCTGCAAGGACTTTCTCAAAGAGGAAATATAACAAATGAGCAGTTAGGTTTAATTCTTCAGGCATTTAATCAATCCAACTCGGATGTTGGAGAAAGTTTAACTCTACTAGCTGGTATTATGGAGCAAAAAGGTATTGAGGGGTCAGCAAAACTAGTTGAAGCATTGAGAAGTGGTGATTTAACCTCATTAGGTGGAGAACTAAGCCAAGAGATGATTAATGGTATCAATTCTTTACCACCAGAAATGTTTAATAAAGGTAACGAAGGTAAAGCGCAATTAATTACTTCACTGCAGAATGGTGATCTTTCGGGTGCAGCGTCTTCTTTAGTTGGCAGTGCCCAAACAGGATTAGCTCCATTACCAAATGCAATGGGAACTGTTGGGAGAGAAGCAGGTAAAAATACTGCAAGTTCTCTTGACGGAACAAAAGGGCAAATGCAAAATGCTGGTTCATCAGTAATGCAGGCAGGTGAGCAAGGTGCTAAATCTAAGTTACCAATGTTTAATCCTATTGGAGCGTTAGCTGGTACAAACCAAGCGAAGGGTTTATCTAATACCAAAGGTACAAATAATACTGCCGGAGTAGGAATCGCTACAGCAGCCTATACAGGAGCTAATTCAAGAACTGGCGAGTTCAACTCAATTGGCTATAACATGGGGGCGGGAGTTGCTTCTGGTATGAATGATTCGTTACCATTAATAACTTCAGCAGCTGATGGGATTGTTAAACAAGCAGACAGAGTTATTAGAGCTAAAGCAGAAATAAAATCACCAGCACGTAGGTTTATGCCGCTAGGTAAATTTATGGGACAAGGTGTAGGGGTCGGTATGATACAATCTCTTGGCTTTATTAAAGATAAAACTAATCGTTTAGTTGACTCAATAGCTAATCAAGTGCAACAAAATAGAGCTTTAGATTTTGCGTTTAGTGGTGGTTCATCCGTTGTTAGAGTTGAGAGTGTATCTAAATCCACTGTTAATAACGATATGAGACAGATGTTTGAAAAAGTAATTACTGCAATCGAGAGTGGCCAAAAGATTTATCTTGATAACGGTCAATTAATCGGAGCAACTGACAAAGGTTTAGCAGAAAGAACACAATTCAATAAGAGAAGGAGTATGAAGTCATGAGCGATTTAATATATGAAAAAATCAAGTTTGGACAGTTTGATTCAGCTAATTTTGAATTATTCTTGATTGAACGTGATGCTCCTACTCCTAATGAAAAAGAAGTTCTCTTATCCATTCCATATGCACAAGGAACTCATGATTTTTCAGCCCTTCTAGGAGAAAGGGTTTTTGAAAATAGAACCAATAGATACGTTTTACGGGTCTATAATAAATCTTATGATGAGAGAAAAATTATTGAGAATAAAGTGAAGGATTTACTTTTATCTCAAAATTATAATCAGTTAATTGATACTCACGACCCAGATGGTTT
>JBOFGJ010000464.1:0-3310 GCA_051649065.1 Flavobacterium sp.
TAAATTACACAACTGCTTAATGCGCTTATATAACTCATAATAATCGAACCTTTCTTTATCTTTATAAACTATCTCGTGCTGAGGGTTTACTCTTAGAGAATTCTCTAAGAGATCTTTAATCAATAGTTGATAGGAATGAGCATTACTAGCTGATTCTATTGTTTTAATTTTCATAATTCTGGTATTTGTTGGTTATCCACAATATACTGAAAAATAATCATCACTACAATACTTACTATTTAGCTATCAATACGATATACAGCAACAACGTCTATATAGCGTATAAAAAAAGCCCTGTAAACATATTGTTCACAGAGCTTTTTATATTTTTATAACAAATCTAACTTCTTAATGAAGCAATGAATTCTTCCACATCCGAGTCAAAAGTTGTCTCTTGAATCAATTCTAATGCGTATTTAGTCATTTTCTTAAAATGAACCTTAGAGAAACTTCTTCCTCCGAAACTCTCTTTACAAAAATCCCCTATGATACCGAATACTCCATTCACTTCGTCCATAGTCACCTCTTTCTGGTCTGCATACCTACCTCTTAATACAGCAGCACCAACATAAGCTCCTATCTTAACAACTAAGTCTGTATCTAAAATCTCTTTCTTATCTGCTAAATAAAATAACTCATCTAAATTATGATGTAATAGCGTTTTAATATCCATATTCTCTAACTCTCTAATTTATGCAAAGGTAAAAAGAAAACTACAGATATACTTAGAGCCTGTTTAAATTCGTCTATGTATTTTATTTATCTACTTATTAGAAAGCAGATAAATAAAAAAAGGTATCACAACAATCTGCTATGATACCTTTTTCATTTTCATTATAATTCTATGTTATACAACTTCATTTTATTATATAAAGTCTTTCTGTCTATCCCTAATACTTGAGCAGCTTTCGTTTTATTAAACTTAACTTTCTCTAGAGCTGTACGGATTACCTGTTCTTCGTTACGAGAAGAGAATAACTTTAAATCATCTTCAACAGATTCACTAGAGTTAGTCATCATCATACTTTCTGATTTAGGAACTAGTATCTCTTGTGGTAATACATCTTTTTCGATTATATCTCCACGAGTCAAAAGAACAGAACGTTTAATAATATTCTTCATTTCTCTTAAGTTACCTGGCCAATCATAAGTTAAGAATATACATTCTACTTCTGATGAGAATTTCTTTACCGTCTTCTCTAGTTCTATATTTGATTCATTCAAAAAATGTGTAGCAAACATTAAGATATCTGCACCACGATCAGCTAATCTAGGAGCTACGATACCGAACTCATTTAATCTGTGGTATAAATCCTCTCTAAACTCACCATCTCTAACTGCTTTAGGCAAATCTTCATTGGTAGCAGCGATAACTCTAATATCTACATCTATTTCATTACTACTACCTACAGGTTTCACCTTGCGTTCTTGTAATGCACGAAGCAACTGTACCTGAACTTCATAAGATAAATTACCTACTTCATCTAGGAATATTGTTCCTCCATTAGCAGCCTCGAAGTGACCTACTTTATCATTAACTGCTCCAGTAAAAGATCCTTTAATATGTCCAAAGAACTCACTAGACGCTAAATCTTTTGGTATAGCACCACAGTCTACTGCGATATATGGCTTATCCTTTCTCTTGCTTTTTAAATGAATAGAGTGTGCAATATTCTCTTTACCTGTACCACTATCTCCTATAATCAAAACAGACATATTAGTAGGAGCTACTAAATCAATATACTCATGCAGTTGAGTCGAAACATTACTTTCTCCTCGCACATAATCTAATTCTTCTACTACTTCAATATCATCATCAGTAGTCGCAACTGCAGCCTTTGTCTTTGGCTTAACAGTTTCTCCACTTTCTAAACTAGCTTTTCTCTCTAGTGCCTGTTTAATAGTCAAAAGTATCTCATCTGGATTAATCGGCTTAGCAACATAATCAAATGCTCCAAGCTTCATCGCATTCACTGCTGTCTTAATTTCAGTATAGCCAGTCATTAAAATAACTTGGGCTGTTCTACATTTTGATTTTATATATTTTAGCAGTTCTAAGCCATTACTATCGGGCAATCGAACATCAGTAAGAACAATATCATAGCACCCTTCGTTGATGCATTGCTCCGCTTCTGTACTGCTAAATGCATTAGAAACTATATAACCTTTCTTTGTCAAAAAAGTTTTTAGCATTTCGCAAAAAGGAACGTCATCATCTATTACCAGAATCTTGTGACTCATATTATCAAATTTTAAGTGCTAAATGCAAATTTAAACTTTTTATTATTCATTCCCTATTTCTTTATAAAATTAACCTTTTAGAAACAACAAAAGGGAGCCTGAGCTCCCTATTTGCTTGAAGATTTCTCTTCTTCACCTTACTAACGATCTAACCTGTTACCTCTCGGTAACATAACTTTTTAAATAAACACTTAAATTTTCTTTTTCAAAAGCAAACAGTCTTTCGACCTTTTCACTTTTTTTATAACACCTTACTGTAATAGTATATATACAAAACCATGCCAAACCCAATAAACACAACAACTAACAACATATACACTTTATTTACAACACATTACACAAATAAAAAAAATGCTCCTCAATTTTCCACATTAAGAAAAACTGAGGAGCATTCTGTGTATTGTTTCCACATTTGCTAGAATGGATACCCAATAGCGAAGTTAAACATCAAGTTGTCTTTTCGCCATCTGCTATCTCCGAACTTAATATCATCTACCACCCACTGTTCTCCTGACTTATTATAAGGTACTCTTAATGGGAATGCAAAGTCAAAACGCAACACTAAGAATGTTACATCAAAACGCAAACCAGCTCCAGCCCCTACTGCAAAATCATTTAGGAAGTCTCCACTAAATTTTCCACCTGGTCTATCTGATACATCATTCAAGTTCCAAATATTCCCTGCGTCAACAAATAAAGCACCGTGAACTATACTGAATAGTTTCTTACGATACTCTAAGTTCATCTCTATTAACATATCTCCAGACTGATCTGGAACGAACTTAGCATTATTAATACTTGGATCAAATGAACCTGGTCCTAATGTACGTGCTCTAAAAGCTCTAATACTATTCGATCCACCTACATAAAATTGTTTAGTATAAGGCATGTTTTTAGAGTTGCCATAAGCTACTCCTACTCCTGCGTGTACTCTACTAACTAATTGTGCTGTTCTGCTCAATTTTAAATAATGTCTAAAATCATGCTCAGTCTTCACATATTGACTAAATGGCACATCTAATATACGTTTCTCCTTATCTTTATCTACATTAGCCCCCATTAACAATCC
>JBOFGJ010000465.1:0-4152 GCA_051649065.1 Flavobacterium sp.
TAAGGGTAGGTAAAGTACGTTATTTAGGAGCATCTAACTTAGAAGTAGATCGCATTGCATCTAGTAATGCTATTGCCAGTGAGAAAGGCTGGGCGGAGTACATCGCTATACAACCTCTATACAACCTTTATGACAGAGAGAAGTATGAACAAGTGTATTTACCCTTAGTAGAGGAACAAAAACTTGCTGTAATGAGTTATTTTGCTTTAGCAAGTGGATTCTTAAGCGGTAAGTATAGAAGCTTAGAAGATATAGAGGGAAGTTCTCGTAAAGATATGGTGAAGGGATATATAAATGAGCGTGGTATTGCTATTCTTAATCAATGTGACGCAATAGCAAAACAACATAATGCGACAATAGCAGAAGTAGCGATAGCTTGGCAATTACACAAGCCATCTATCAGTACACCTATTGTTAGTGCTACATCTAGTACCCAATTAAAAAGCTTAGTTCGCTCTATGGAGATTAAGTTGTCTGTAGAAGAAGTGGCTCTACTAGATAAGGCTAGCAAATACTAAGAAATATAAACTTCATTAGTGAACAAAAAAGGCAGACTTTTAAAAGAGTCTGCCTTTTTCAATTTTTAGAATTGTATAAGTTCAAATGTAGTACTTTTCTTTCGCTGTAGACCTAGATAATAATTTTCTCCTTTTCTAAATATCATTGAATAGTTAGTTTTGATTTTGTTGTCAGCGATGTAATTGCGTATTACATCGACTTTATTTGTTGCTACTGTAGCCATAGGATTATGTTTTAGATCCTTGTCTAATGCGCTATATGCAAGGATAGTCTGTGTACCTCCGTAAGCGTTTAGGTTATCTCCACCTATTGACGTTATGGCCATTTCTATAGCTGTTCCTACTAATGCCCCTATCAACCCATATTGATTATATACAGGTTGGTTTTGGTTCAGGATTGTTGCTCCACCATAACATACTGTGTAGCCATTAGCGTTAGGGAATAAAGATAATCCATTCATACTAGAACGGTAACTTCTGTTGAGGAACTGACTTGTTTTAGTAATGGTTTTAGCTCTATTAAGATTATTGTCAACTGCCTGATAAATCTCTCCATTTAAGAAACTAATATCTTGTGTTTTGTCGATTCTAAACTTTTGAATTAGATCACCACTTAGATAGTTGATATTAATGTTTATAAAGTCTTTCGTATAGCATATTTGCGCAATCTTATCTTCTATTAAGAACGAATTAGATTTGATACTTAAGTAATCTTTTTTTTCAGTATTTTGATTAAATTCAGTACTACTTGCTTGTTTACTTTTTAAATCAATAAACAGTAAGACGGTTCTTCTGTCAGAATTATCTAAGGTAATGTAAACTGCTTTATTGCGGATGTATATTTTTCTTTTAGCACTAGCAGTTGTTATTGCACTAGGAAGCTCTTCTCTTATTTTTAGGATATTCATAGGGCCTTTAGTAGACTCAAGGCCTTGAAAAGCTTGATGTAGTGTAGTTAGGTTATCCTCATGATCATAGAACTTATTTCTATCTAGATCTATTTGCGATTCACTTAGTTGTTCTAATTTAGAGTTATATTCTAATATTCTAAGGGAGTTAGTGTTCTTTAAACTTGTGATGATATAAAATATACCGTCAGCACCAAAACTAGTTACGATATTCTGATCTTTATAATCTAATACGACATTGTTTATAATTGGCTTTGAGTTGGTGTTAAGATCATACGTTATAGAGGTTAAATCTTTACCGTTTCTCTCTAACCAATACAGTGTTGGATTAAGATTATCATCTGTAGTATGTCCCACGAGTAGCTTTCTTTTAGCATCAAAGTCTTCTGTTACAGTACTTATTACATTAAATGAAGCATCTGTCTTATGTGCTTCTATATGAGAATTAGTCATTATGAAAAAGAAGTTATTATCTTTTTCTTCAAATTGATAAGTATCGTCAATTTTGGTGATAAATGTATTTATTTTTGCACTAGGCGTTTGTGCTAATAAGTTGGATACACTACTTACGATGAGTAGTAAGGCTATATTTATAAATTTCATATTCTGGGTTTAAGGTAGGCATAAAGTTATACCTTAATTTCAGTTTACCTTTAGCGTTTTAAAAAAAAGTAAGGTAAATAAAAAAGGCAGACTCTTTTAAAAGTCTGCCTTTGTATGATAAATATGCACTATTAGTTAATAGTAGCTCCATTTTTTACATTTTGATCATCTGGATTAACGAATACTAATTTACCATTTTGGTCTTCTGTCATTAGGATCATTCCTTCACTCTCTACACCTCTTAAAGCACGTGGAGCAAGGTTAGCTAATACAGTTACTCTTTTACCGATAATATCTTCAGGTTTAAAGTGTTCTGCGATACCAGATACGATCGTACGAACATCCATACCAGTATCTACTTTTAATACTAAAAGCTTATTTGCTTTAGGCATTTTCTCTGCTTCTACGATAGTCCCAACACGTAAGTCAAGTTTAGCAAAATCTTCATAAGTAGAAGTCTCTTTTTGTGGCTCTACTACTCTTGCAGCAGCAGCGTTCTCCTTTTTAGAAGCTTCTAATTTATCTAATTGTTTTTGTACTTCCTCGTCTTCTATCTTAGCGAATAATAATTCAGCTTGTCCGATAACATGTCTAGCAGGTAATAATACTTTATCTTGAGAGATAGCACCCCAAGTAATAGGAGTGGCTATCTTAAGAATAGACTTTAATTTATCAGCTGTGAATGGCAAGAATGGCTCAGCAAGTGTGCTTAACGCAGCAGCAATTTGAAGCGCTACATACATTTGCGTTTTTACTCTTTCTGGATTCTCTTTGATTAGTTTCCAAGGCTCTTCGTCTGCTAAGTATTTATTACCTAGACGAGCTACATTCATCATTTCGGCTAGTGCCTCTCTAAATCTGTAACGATCTACTGAATTCTCGATCACACTTGGATATGCTCTTAATTCTGTCAATGTAGCGATATCTACCTCTGAGAACTCGTTTGGTTGAGGAATTACTCCTTCATAGTATTTGTTAGTCAATACTACCACACGGTTGATAAAGTTACCGAAGATAGCTACTAACTCATTGTTATTTCTAGCTTGGAAGTCTTTCCAAGTGAAGTCATTGTCTTTTGTCTCTGGTGCATTAGAAGTTAAGGCGTAACGCAATACATCTTGTTTACCTGGGAAATCTTCTAAGTACTCGTGAAGCCATACTGCCCAATTTTTAGACGTAGAAAGTTTGTTTCCTTCTAAATTTAAGAACTCATTTGCAGGTACGTTATCAGGTAGGATGTAACTACCTTCTGCTTTTAACATCGCAGGGAAAATCACACAGTGGAACACGATGTTATCCTTACCAATGAAGTGTACTAACTTCGTATCATTAGATTTCCAATATGGTTCCCAATCTTTCCCTTCTCTTGCAGCCCATTCTTTAGTAGAAGAGATGTATCCGATAGGTGCGTCAAACCAAACATAAAGTACTTTACCTTCTGCACCCTCTACTGGTACTGGGATACCCCAATCCAAGTCACGAGTTACTGCACGTGGCTTAAGTCCGTCGTCTAACCATGATTTTACTTGACCATATACGTTAGGTTTCCAGTCATTTTTATGTCCTTCTAAGATCCACTCACGTAAGAAAGTATCATATTGATCTAATGGTAAGAACCAGTGCTTAGTAGACTTTAAGATAGGTTTAGTCCCTGTGATAGTTGACTTAGGGTTAATCAAGTCAGTAGCATTTAATGATGTACCGCATTTCTCACATTGGTCACCATATGCTTCTTCGTTACCACATTTAGGACAAGTACCTGTCACGAAACGGTCAGCTAAGAACTGATCTGCTTTCGCGTCATATAATTGTTCAGTTACTTCTTCGATAAACTTCCCTTCAGCATATAACTTCTTAAAGAACTCAGATGCTGTCTGGTGGTGGATAGATGATGAAGTACGAGAGTAATTATCTAATGAAATACCGAAATCCATAAAAGACTGTTTGATAATACCATTGTATTTATCAATTACTTGTTGAGGACTAATTCCTTCTTTTTTAGCTTTCATAGAAATAGCTACTCCATGCTCATCACTTCCACATATAAAAGCTACGTCTTTTCCTTGCAAACGCAAGAATCTTGCATAAATATCAGCAGGTACATATACACCAGCTAAGTGCCC
>JBOFGJ010000466.1:0-3011 GCA_051649065.1 Flavobacterium sp.
TAGAAGAGATAGAAGGACATACACATAAGAACAACTTCTACCACTCACTAGAAGTAGTCGATAATATCTGTGAGAATACGGATGACCTATGGTTAAGATGGTCAGCGTTATTACACGATATAGGTAAAGCACCTACTAAACGCTTCTCTAAGAAACAAGGTTGGACATTCCATGGACACGAATTCTTAGGAGGCAAAATGGTAAAGAAGATCTTTATGAGGTTACACATGCCGTTAAACCAAAAGATGAAGTTCGTGCAGCAGATGGTTATTATGAGTTCTAGACCTATAGTCTTAGCTCAGAAAGAAGTGACAGATTCTGCAGTACGCAGATTAGTCTTTGACGCAGGAGAGCATGTAGAAGATTTGATGACGTTATGTGAAGCAGATATTACAACAAAGAATCCATCTAAGTTTAAGAAATACCACAATAACTTTAAGATAGTTAGAGATAAAATCATAGAAGTAGAAGAACGCGATCATGTACGTAACTTTCAACCTCCTATTACTGGAGAGGAGATTATGGAGCTTTATGATTTAAAACCATGTCGTGAAATAGGTATGATTAAAGAGGCTATCAAAGAAGCTATTCTAGAAGGAGTTATCCCTAATGAATATGATGCAGCTTATGAATTTATGGTAAATAAGGCATCTAAAATGGGACTAGAAATCGTAAATAAAAAATAAAAATATGAGAAACTATTTTTTGCCATTGGCTAAAGCATCGCTTATACTAGTTTACCTAGTGATATTAGCAGGTGCGGCAGTGAGAATGACAGGATCAGGAATGGGCTGTCCAGATTGGCCAAAGTGTTTTGGATACTACATCCCACCTACAGAAGAACAAGCAATCACGTGGGAACCTAATAGAGAGTACGAAAAAGGACAAATGATCATTCATGATCAAAGTTTATGGAAAGCAAAAGATACTTTTACTACTTCGACTACTTATGAAGAAAGTCATTGGGAAAAATATACTAAACATAGCTATGCAGAATTTAACCCTAGTCATACTTGGGTAGAATATGTAAATAGGTTATGTGGAGCATTAGCAGGACTAGCTTGTCTAGCGATGGCTATTGCTTCTTTTGGGTTCTGGAGAGATCGCAAGGGACTTGTGTTTGCTTCATGGTTAGTTGTTTTCTTAATGGGATTCCAAGCTTGGTTAGGGGCTACAGTTGTTTATTCTGTACTTAACCCTATTAAAATCACTATTCACATGGTGATGGCATTAGTAATCGTAGCAATCATAATCGGTATTATCAAGAGTGCTAAACAAGGAACTGAGATTAAAAAATATAATGGTACATTTAGAACCTTATTAGTGATATCAATTATCTTCACTCTTGCGCAGGTAGTATTAGGTACACAAGTACGTGAGTTTATAGATGAGCAAGTTCAAGCAGGAATAGGTAATGAGTATTTATGGTTAAATAATCCTACTGTTGAGATTTATATCCATCGTAGTTTCTCATTCTTGATCTTATTCCTAAATATGTATTTATTCTATATCAATAGAAGTTTAAACTTAGGTTTTGACAAGATGAAGTGGGTAATGATTATGTTGATATTAGAGATATTCACAGGAATAATGATGTACTATGTACACTTCCCTTTTGGAACACAAGCAGCGCATTTAGTGTTAGCTTCTATTCTATTCGGAATTCAATTCCAATTGATACTAGAATCTAGAAAATGTTATTACAGTGGTAAAAGTAACTTAGATTAGTTTTACTAAGAGATATAAGAGAGGCGTTTAAATTGCATAATTTAAACGCCTCTCTTTTTTATTATAATTCTTAGATTATTTTGTTGAGCCCAGATTAAGCGATAGACATATAAACGAAAAGTATTTGGCTAATACTTAATCTGGGTTGAATGAATAAATTCACTTGTTACTTTAGCCACGTACTCTAAGTGCTTTGGCAAGTCTTCTTCTGTATAAGGATGTTTAGATCCGAATACATGATCTGCCCCATCCACTATATCTAATAATGAGTTTGATATCCATTGATGCAATAACTGAGCTTCTTTAAGCGGCACAGCAAAATCTTCTGTTCCCTGGACTATCAATGTAGGTTTCTTAAGATTTTGTGCTGCTTTTTGAATACTAAGCTTAGCTTCATTCTCTTTGTAATCTTCCCAGAAAGTAAAGTAATGTGGCATCTGCTGTTTTGTTCTACCATTCTCACTATAGAATATTCCATTTGTCTTCCAATTATCAAATCGAGTTCCTCTAGGAAATCTCTTTTTAAAGTCTGCTACACCTGCCCAAATAATAACTCCTTTTACATCAGGATTATAATACCCTTGTAAAATAACAGTTCCTCCTCCTCTACTATGTCCTATAAGATATATATTATCCTTATCTACTTCTGATTTGTTTTTATAATGGTCGATAACAGCAGTCAAATCATTCTGTTCTTGTGAATAAGTATTGCGTCCAAAAGCTTCTAAATCATCAAATTCACTAGGATTCTCTAGAGTAGTTCCATTTAGAGAGAAGTTAAATTTCACTACATAGCATCCCGACTTGGCAATATAATCCATTGCTTTATCCCAAGCCCCCCAATCCTTAAACCCTTTATAACCATGACAAAAAATTATTAAAGGTAAAGGCTTATCAGTACTAGGATAAGCATAATCTGAAAGGAATGGTCTTGAAGTTCCATTTATAATTATTTCTTTTTTTATCAAGTTAATTTTCATATCAGTCTTTTTTAACACTCAAAAACAGTATTTTAGGTTAATTTTAAAAGTTAAAGAGCTAAATTCGTATAGAAACCTATAAAGAACTATTACACTTTAAAACTTTATTTTTATGAATACATTTGAGAGATTATTTAATTCTATTAAAACTATTTCAGTTCAAACATTGTCAATCTGCCTTCTTTTAATCTTAGTTACTACTAGTACAACAGCACAAGAGAAGGAAAGTTTAAACATTAAGAGTACAACAATAGAGTACCATATTAATAAGAATACTAAAGATACTGAATTAGAGCTGATAAA
>JBOFGJ010000467.1:0-1150 GCA_051649065.1 Flavobacterium sp.
CTAGTTTGTCTTTTTGATAAGGTGAGGGTGCTTTAAAAATCCATCTGGAGCGTTTTAGAGCTTATTTTTAAACGCAATATGCTTTTCTAGGAATAAAGGTCTTACTTAGGAAGATTGAGGTCTTGCGTAGTATGCAGACCAATGGAAATAAAATATGCTCACACACCCAACTTAAATATTCAGTATCTAGAGAACGTTCTCTAGAGTTCGGTTATTTTAAGTTGGGGGTTGAGCATAAGTAAACTAGGAGCCTAAACCATAGCTTTATGTTTGAGTTGCTAAGAATCAGGAAACAATCTGAGCTCCTGAAGGCTGGCAAGCTAAGTAAGGAGGTCTAGAGCGTACGAGGTTAGCGGTAACTTCGTAGAGGTTAGTGTTAGGAATGTTAGAGGAAGTTGGTGGGTCTTGTGAGAGGTAGGGAAGTTTGTTGATTGAAAAACATTTAGCATATCTAAGTGTACAGTTGTGTACTTTTTTTAGTATATTTGTAAAAATAAAGTTTTGAACTAATGGCAAAAAAGACAAATGGAAACAAGATCTATGTCACATTCACAGTTGATGAAGATGTTAAGAAACGGTTTAATATAGCATGCGCAACACTTGATATGAATATGTCAGAAGTTGTTCAAGCTATGATGGAAAACTTTTTAGATGTAAGTAAGAAGATGGCTGATCTAGAAAGTGAAAGACTAAGAACACTTAAAGAAAATGAAGTTAAGGTAGAAGTAGTAATGCCTACAGGGCGATTAGAAGAAGAGTAACATGGGAGAAGAGGAAATTAAAAAACTGTTTAGAGAAGCTTCTATTATACCAGGGATTAATGCTCCTATCGAAGTTACGTCACTAAGTCCAGTTGAAGAAGAAGAAAAGAATCTACCAAGCTTAGAAAAAATGACTGAAATAGTTGAGAGTAACTTAAGGGATAAATGGCCTGAGTTAAAAGAAGCTATGGAAGGAAGATTTGCAGATAGATTTATGAAAGAAATGGATATGCTAAGTGGAAGAGAATTCATACGTGTATACATGAAAATGATTGAATACTTTAAACCTAAAATTGTTAGGATTGAAGGAGAGAAAGACAAGGAAGATGATAATGTAATTAAAATTGAAATACATCATTCAAATCCACAACCAGAAGAGACAATAGATA
>JBOFGJ010000468.1:0-6340 GCA_051649065.1 Flavobacterium sp.
TTGTGATAATACATGTGATGGTTTTTGACTACCTGATTGACATGCACTACCTCTTGAAACTGCGATACCCTTCATATCTAATTGGAATAACATCATTGCTGCTTTCTCTTCTGATAGTGGCAATAATACATTTAGGATATTGTAAAACCCTACATTATTTCCATTAAAACAGACATCAGGGTAGACCTCTAACAATCTCTCTTTACAGTATTCTTTAATACTAGTGATATGAGCTCTTTCCTCATCTAATAGATCATAAGCCATTTCTAAAGCTTTAGCCATACCTACTACTTGGTGTACTCCCTCTGTACCTGCTCTAAGACCTTTTTCTTGTTCTCCACCGAACATTACTGGTTTTAATACATTCTTCTTGCGGATAAATGCAAAACCAATTCCCTTTGGTCCGTGAAACTTATGTGCACTAGCTACGATAAAGTCAATAGGAGTCTCTGTTAAGTCAATTCTAGCCTTACCAATAGACTGCACAGTATCACAATGGAATAAAGCATGGTTCGCTTCACACAATGTAGCTACACGTTTTAAATCTAACTCTGTACCTACTTCATTATTCACATGCATTAAAGTAACTAATGTTGGCTTAGAATCATCTTTAAGCAACTCTTCTAACTGAGCATAATCAATCTCGCTAGAAGGTAGAATATCTAAAAACACTAATTCAACACCGAACTCAGCATTTAATTGCTTCACTGTATTTAAGACAGCATGGTGCTCTAATTTAGTTGTAATAATTCTCTTAATTCCTAGATCACGAACTGCAGAACGCAAGATCCAGTTATTACCTTCTGTTCCACATGATGTGAATATAATCTCAGAAGAAGATATATTAAATTGTTTTGCAATTACCTTTCTTGCATTTTCAACTAATGCTTTTGCGTGTCTACCGATAGCGTATGTCGAAGATGGATTACCATAATCATTTCTAAGAACATTCACCATTTCTTCTATCACCTCTGGACGTACAGACGTAGTCGCAGCATTATCTAGATAAATGTGTTTCATTGTATTTTCTGTTGGTCTATTATTGTTAATCTCTTGTTTACAAGAGTAGTTTTGTAATGTCTATAATTGTCACGTATTCGCAAATGTAATAAAACTCGTAATATTAGTACAAGTCAATTAGCAAAATTAAAGCATATACTTCAAATTACTTTATTTTATTTCAATTGTTCTTCTATGCTATATTATCAATCTCTATATTTTGCTTTAGCAATACTCTTTTAGCTACAACACCAAAAATAAGCAAGTAAACAAAACACAATAAACTCACTATATACGACTGGTGAATCCCAATAATATCAGCCACTTTACCTTGTATCGGTGGTATAATCCCTCCTCCTAAGATCATCATAATTAGAAGTGAAGATCCCTGAGCAGTATACTTTCCTAAACCTATAATAGCAATATTAAAAATAGCTGGCCAAAGTACACTACACGCTAGACCTCCTGCTAAGAAAGCATAGATGGCTACGACTCCTGAACTAAATAATCCTACTATCATCGCTACTAGTCCAAACAAGCTAAACATTACTAATGTTCTCGCTGATTTATTCTTAGCCCAATAGGTTAATACAATCTGTAATACAACGCAAATAGAATAGTAATATAATGGTGTAACATCATTACCCGCCATAGAATTAGCACCTAATACAGCAAAGTATGCTAAGAAAGGAACCCCTATCATCGCTATAAGTTCTCGTGTCTTAGACAAGTTAAATACACTCACTGCTCCAGCCCAACGACCAATCATTAAACTCCCCCAATACATAGAAATATAAGGAGTAATCTGTGAAGACTGTAAGCTTCCGAATTCTTCTAGCTTTAATAATTCACCTAGATTACTTCCGATACTTACCTCTACACCTACATAAGCGAAAATACCAAACATTCCCAATAACAACTGTGGATACTGCATCGCTCCCCAGCCTTGCTTGTTTTTCTTACTACTGCGATATGCATAAAATATAGCTCCTCCTATCACTAATAGCGCTGCACTTAACAGCATTATACGTTTATTATCAAGTGCCTCTGTATATTCTTTTTTATTTTCATCTAGTCTAGCTACATTCTTCTCTATCTCTTGTTTTGTTAATTCTTCAGTACTCGTTTCTAACATTGAGACTAACTCCGCTCTTTCTGTCGTGATTACTTCTATTGGAGCAAGAGAATGATTGCTATATGTATTAAATACTGGCACATAGATCATCACTAGTAGGACAGTCATCGTTACTAAGGTACCTATCGCTTTTTTAGCAGATTCCATAGGTTCTATTCTTACCCCATCTGGTATTTTCTTAGAAAATCTAAATAATGCGGCAGCGATAACGAATAAAGACCCCACTCCTGCATATAACATAGTCATACTAGATAAACTCAAATGCTGTATCTGATCATCTGTCAATGCTACTGTGCTACCAAATAAGGCAAATGCCATTAAAAGCGGCCCTATCGTACCTCCTAATGAATTTATTGCTCCTCCTAAACTCACTCTACTTGTACCTGTTTTAGGATCCCCTACTGATATAACCAAAGGGTTAGCTGCTATCTGCTGTAATGAAAACCCTAGTGCTACTACAAATAATCCTACTAATAAGGCAGTATATATGTTGACATTCACAGCCCAAATCATTAATCCTGATCCTACAGCTGAGAATAATAACCCAAATACAATTGACTTCTTATAACCATAACTCGTTACTAGATCTTTTCCTCTAATTGTGCTTAAAATAAAAAGAAGTAATGCCCCTGAATAATAGGCAGTATAAAAAGCAAAATCAATCAACTGTGATTGAAACTGATCTAAATGAAAATACGCCTTACAAAAAGGGATAAAAATACTATTACCAGCTCCAAAAAATCCCCAAAAGAAAAAAACGGTAACTAGTGTATATAAAGCAGGATAATTAGTCTTAACTGCAGAATTATTCATATTAATAGAGGTATTTATTACGGTTAAACTCACATTACATGCTAGTCAAATACTACAAAATAATTCTACTTTATAGCTCTTTCATTAGCTCTACAACCATACTACAGTATGCTCTAATCTAATTCAGATCTATTTTGTATAATTACTTTTCGTTTATTTATCTATCACCTATTCTGAGTTAAATTAACATTTTCAAATATAGACAAATACTGCATCCACTGAAGTAAACTCACCTACAAATTTCGCTACTATGTCAAACTAATTTTAAACACATCGTTATCAACATATTAATAAAACCACATAACCACAATAACTACTCTATTAGATCTGGCTCCATCAGTAACTTATTATTCTTCCTATTTCGTTTTTCTAATGCACTCAAAGCCTATAAAAAACATAATATCTATCAGTAGTCTATTTTATAGAAAGAAAAAAACTATTTTTGCTGAACATAATAATAGATTCACAACAGATGAAAAAGTTTTTTACCCTTACTGGTATTTCTCTTATGTTTTTACTTACCGCGTGTAATGATGGTAATTTAGTATATAAAGACATCGACTTCAGTAAAAATAATGCTGTACAGAGATGTGGTACACCTGGTGCCGAGAAGATCTTCTATAAGCTACAGAAAGATGAAGCCCTTATCTTAGTAGTAGATGCGGATAACATTATGAAAGACGAAACTGTCGCTGGGGCTGAAATAGAAATAGACGGAACTACTACTTCTCTTGAATATAGAAAATATACAGATAAAGTAGAAGGTAAATCTATTTGTAATTTACCTCCACCTGCGACTCCATCAGTGATACAGAGCATACCTGCATCTCCTGGAGGAACAGTTATTATCAATAGAAATCTTCAAATTACTAATAATGTACAAGAAGCGAACAACTCTGTTGCTTTAGTATATCAGTATATCTTCTCATTATTAAATGTTAACTTTAGTGAGGGGCAAACAAATATCAAATACGACAAAATGCTATTTGGTACTACTAACTATGCTAATAGAACTTTAGCCTTTGCTTTTACAAACAATAATAATAAAGGTCTTAATAACTACAATTGTAACAACTCACTATATAGCTTAGCGGATACAGAAGCACTGATCGTTAATCTTACTGAGGATGATCTTCCGAAAGATGCAACTACTACTGACGCTATAATTGAACTTAGCAACGAAAGATTAGTTATTTTAAAGAAATATGAACGCGGTGGTATCAATGTAAAAGATGTATGTAATAACGTAGGTGACATCCCTGGATCGAATGCTAATAATCCTAATAAATTAGTTGAACTTTGGGCTGCTCCTAAAGGACAGATAGCGATTACTTCTAGATGGACAGAACCTGTAAATGGTTCTCCTGCAAAACTTCAACACACTATCCGTTTAATAAATACTACTTTCATAAAAGCAAGTGATACAAATAAATCTTTTGTAAAACCCGCTCTTGCTTTTGGTACTTATACATCAGAAAACAAATAGTCTTATACAGGTATCTTTTTAATAAAACACCTTATAGAATAAAGCCATTGAGAAATCGATGGCTTTTTTATGTGCTAATAAATCGACCACACTTTATCTATATAAACCCAGATTTGGCATTAGCCAAATACTGCAAAGTATTTTTACTTCATTTCTCTTTCATAATTACTTTTCGTTTATATATCTATCGCTTAATCTTGGCAAATAAGATGATGGTATTAAATACTTATTTAAACTAGTAAATACAACTACAACCTTATATTATTAAAACATGCTAAAATATAGGCATTCATTTTATATTAAGACAATAAAATATAGTTTAGAAAACATAAAATAATGGCACTATTTAACATTTTGAACCCTAAACATTCCTAAAATTAAAGCATTCAAGCAATCGAAACATTCAGTTTTATTCCATTTTATTTAAAATATCACACATATAAATCAAATAAACATACTAATATCGAACTATACACTGTTATCTATTTAAATTTTACTAGAATTTTAAAACAATTTTAGATAATACTAAACATTTTATATATTGCACAAGTAAACAAAGACAGATAAGGATTCTGAACATAAACTATAATTTATTCATCTTATCTAAGGAATAAGTAGTGCATTAATTTACTATATTGCACTATTTATAATTTGTTTTTACCTATTCAGAATAATAAGAATAGGTACATAAACTAAAGGCTAAAATTATCTAATAACAAGTGTCAGTTCTGGACATATAGGAAGGAAAAAAATTGATGAAAAACAAATTAACATTAGCTGTTGCTTTACTTGCAATTAACTTGGCTAGTTTTGCACAAGACAATCAGAATACAATAGATAACCAATTCAACACACTTTTAAATGAATCAACGAATTGGCAAAACTCTAAAATTGTACAATTAGATAAACTTCAACAGTTACAAAAGAACGTAAATGACTCTCTTACAAAGTTACAACTAACTATTGTGAACAATAAAGATGCGTCTTTAGAACATAAGGAATCTGTTGAGTCATTAACTTCTCAATTAAAGATAACACAAGATTCACTTGCTACTATATTAACTACAAATACAAATATAGATGTATTAGGGATATCTTCTGAGAAATCTACCTTCTTGACCATTATATGGGCTATTATTGCATTTCTAACAGGACTTCTAGGTGTAATCTACTATAGATTTAAAAAGAGTTTCTCTAGCATTAAAGAAGTGCAAAGTAAGTTAACTGAAACTGAAGCTGAACTTGACGAACTAAGAAAATCATCTCTAGAACGCGAACAAAAGATTCGCCGTCAGCTTCAAGATGAAATTAACAAAAACAAGCCTGTTGAAAAAAAAGACAATATCTAAAATAGATATACAATCTTCATTTACTGAAGATATAAAAAGGGAGAAATAATCTAATTATTTCTCCCTTTTTATTGTCTAGATATAGTATAATAATACGCTCTATTATCCTCTGAATTTAATCCCTTTAATAACCTTTTTCAATATTGATTCTTTTGATCTCTTAACCTTGGTTATTTCCTCTTTTGTATTGATGATTTGCTTATCATCCTTTAGCATAGAAACCTCTTCTAAATCATCAAATTCAATGGTATTAATTACATAAGAAGCCTTTTCTAAATCTTGATCATCTACCTCTAAACTAACCAATCGATAACTGACACACTTCTCTTGAGGTTCTATGTCCCAAATATACTCTTCTAATAGTTCTTCTATTACATGGTATATCAACTCTAGCTTGTCCTCTTCGCCTTCTTCAAAATCAAGTAATTCACCTTTACTCTCTACGATATCTCCTTCTACTTCTACTACTTTACGCACTAAGAAATTATTACGTGTATAGTTTAAACTAAATGCCATAGACTCTTCATCTATCACAAAAGATAAAACTTCCTGACCTTT
>JBOFGJ010000469.1:0-1986 GCA_051649065.1 Flavobacterium sp.
TAGCTATAGAGTCATTTAATGGTATAGAACCTAGTAATCCAGATGAATTCTTTATAGAAGAAAAAGAATTCTATAACAGAGAAGAGATATTTGATAATTCATTTGAATTCGAAGTAACTCAAGAAAACATAAATAGAGATCGTCGCTACTTCTTTGTTGTAAGAGCATTTAAACCAGAAGATCCTTTTGAGATAGATCATATATACAGTAACAACATTTTGTTTAAACCTGGTTATATGTTTCATCCTACTATAGAACTAGGTAGATATCTACCTGATTGGACTGTAGGAGACTATCTAGATCAGTTAAGACTATTATTCAATATTCAATTTAGAGAATCTGAGAATAACACTGTACTAGAAGTAGAATATAACGATAGAGAGATTTCTCATATTGATTATGTGGACTTAGGCAGTATCTATTTACCTTCTTTTCAGAAGAATGAGATAACGGATCTTGTACTAAAATTTGGTAATGAGATAGATCCTAAACTATATGTAAATAAAGAGTCTATTACAGACAAACGAATCACAGTAGAGGATAAAACCAAATTAATAGAAAACAAATTCAAGCATATACCTTCTATGCTTACTGAGTCTTCAGATAAGAAAGATGGAATAGGCTTAGTTCTCCTTACTTCAAGTAATGATATGCCTGTAAGCTCTGTAGGTACAGAGAACTTTACAATGAGCTCCATTTATACGCATTACTATAAACATAGCATGGATGCTTATCTACAGAGTAACCGCCTGCAAATAGAGCATAGTGTAACTATATTTGAATTAAATGAGATTCAGCTCAAGCGAAAGGTTCTAATAAATAAAAGACCTTATCTAGTTCTTGAACTTACCAAAGAATCGACTGGAGACTTAATAGATATAAAGCTATCTTTACTTCCTTTAAAATAATAAAGCCTGCTATTCTGCAGGCTTCTCTTTTTCGTCTTTTTTGATGATATTATCTAAATACATTATCTGACTGTTTAAGACATCATCTACAACATGTACATATATCATTGTCATTGTGATAGAAGAATGCCCTAAGAGCTTCTGTAATACCTCTACACGTCCACCTTGGATAAGGAAGTTAGTTGCAAAACTATGCCTACTCATATGATAGTTTACATGCTTCTTAATACTAGCTACTTTAGTTACTTCTTTTACATACTCTCTAAGCTTCTCTTTACCCATTGCCTTAAATATATAACCATCACTAGCTAACTTACTCGCTGTCTTATTTAATCGAATGGTCTGATTCTTCTTACCCTTCTCTGACTTAAATCGGAGAATATTATCATCTATCTTAGCTGTCTCCAACTTCATGATATCACTGATACGAAGCCCTGTGAAGCAACTAAATAAAAACTTACTAGCTGCTATCTTATGTAATTCACTAATGAATGGAGAAGAATAGTACTGGTGTATTCTGAGTATCTCATCCTGTGATAAGAAATTAATAGTACCTCTCATCTGTCTATGCTTTACTTCACTGTAGTGTACAGGAGAAGGTATACCTTTCTTATTTGCTCGGCCAAGGTACTTCTTAAAGTTCTTCGTTAATGTAGATATTGTGTTATGACTATTCTTCTCTACAGTCTTAAAATACGTGATCATATCATCGACTAGTTCTTCAGTAATATCCTGAAAGTATATTACAGGCTTCCATCTCTTTAGCTTGCGATATACAGCACGTTGTTGTACATAAGTAGCTGGAGCTAACTTTGGCTTTTCCTTCTCTAATTCTATCTCATAAAACTTAATAAAATCAATCACTGCAGAAGGGCTACTAAACTCTATTAGTAATGTATCCATTGTCAATGCTTTATCAGCTAATCGATAGGATACTTCTATTCTATTAATATCAGCTATTTTTTTGTCAATTAATAGGTTTAAATCATCTGCTAAAGGATGTCTTTTTTTAACTCTTTGTTTGTTTTCGTCAAAGTCCTTAACTGATACATAAATATCAAGAGGAAATCTCCTTCTA
>JBOFGJ010000470.1:0-2576 GCA_051649065.1 Flavobacterium sp.
TAAGTATAAAGATGTAGTTAAAAATGCATTAGGAGATCATATCAACAACACTACTACAATTGTAAATACAGGTAATACGTACAATGGTAAAATGGTATTCTTAGCAAAAGGAACTACTACTGTAGGTAAAGTTGAAGGAGCAGAGCAGTATCCATCACCATTAACGACTGGTACTACGATTGACTTGTCTAAAATAGCAGGATTAACAACTATAGAAGATGTATTAACAATCTCTATTTTAAAAGCAGGTAAAGTAGTTGCTTCTTCAGTAACTGACTTAAAAGTAACAAAAGGTCAAATGACTTTTGCTATTGGTACAGGTTCTTTCTATACAGCATTACCTTACGGAGAGTACGAAGTAGTGATAGAGTTCACAGGTAATTTAGCTCCTATGACTCCATTAGTTCCAGCAACTCCAAAACCATAATTGAAAACAACAACAAACAACAATTAATTCTTTTCTAAAAGGGAAGAGCCACAGCCAAACTCACATTACCCGGCTCTTCCCTTTTTATTAAATCAAAACTCACATTATGAAAAAAATATATATAAGCTTAGCCTTTTCTTTCCTTGCATCAGCAGGGTTCGCACAGACTAAAATAGGTGTAGCAGGTAAGAGTACTGCAGATGTAAACTCTAATGCAGTATTAGAATTAGATGCTACTGACAGAGGTCTTTTATTACCACGTGTTGCTTTAAGTAAAACTACAGAAGCTGCACCATTAAAAGCTCACGTAGCTGGTATGACTGTATACAATACAAAAGATGGAGACAAAACTAAGGAAGAAGATGTAGTAAAAGGTTTCTATTACAACGATGGAACAAAATGGCAACAGATGGTGACTTATGATAATAAAGCTGTGAAGTTCTTCTATATGCCGACTATCACTTTTGATACTAGTGCTCTAGGAACTGGAACTAAAGAGCTATACGCAGAGTATGCTAAACAGTTCTCTATGAAGAGTGGAAATGCGGTAAAGAGTACAGGTGCTCCTACTACTATCCCTCATTTTCCAGCAGCTACTGATTTATACTACTATGTAACTGACTTTGACTCTGCAGTGTTTAAAGGTATTGCGATTGATGAAAATGGTGTAATGACTTACGAAATCATCGGTACAGGTACTCCTACATCTATTATGAATATCGTATTCGTGGTAAAATAATTAACTAGTAAAAGTGATTCACTATGGTAATTAAAAGAACACTCCTAGTAGTTAGTGGTTTATGTTCTGTGGCAACTATGGCACAGACTGTAAACAAGGGAGGGCTATATATCAGCCCTGAAGGGGTAATGTCTACACATTATGCCTTAGAGAATAAAGAAGCAGCTGACTTTAAGAATAACGGTACATTATATGTGTATAATGATGTAGTTAATAACGGTGCTTTCTTTGATTATAAAGGAAAACAGGCTCAGGGAACTACTATCTTTAAAAGTGATAAACCTCAGACTATCTCAGGTAATACGATTAGCAAATTTAATAATGTAGTGTTGAATAACAGTACAGAGAACATTGCTTTTAATGTTCTAAACGATGTCGTAATACAAGGAAAAGTTGACTTCCAAGACGGTATTGCTAATATCGACCAAACGAAAGGTTCATTTACATTCTTAAAAGATGCCAAAGCTATCAATGCCAGCGATAATAGCCATATCGAAGGCGCTGTTGACAAGGAAGGTAATAACGAATTTGTGTTCCCTATTGGAGATAAGAAGTATTATCGAAATGCTACGATCACAGCCCCTAAAGAAGAAAAAGACGTATTCGTAGGGAAGTATAACCTAGATGATAAGAACTTCTTTAATGCGCATAAGCACAAGTCTGGTGTAGTAGAGCTAGTGAACGATAGAGAATATTGGTTAGTTGACCGTAGTTCTAATGCTAAAAGTGATGTTATATTGACATTAGGTTGGCATGAGGGTACGACTCCTAAAGATCTATTAAAGACAGCCGATAAGAACTTGCGTATTCTGCGTTGGGATGCCAAGGACCAGCTTTGGGTTGATGAAGGTGGTATCGTAGATATGGATAATAAAACTGTAACTACACCCACTTCTGTACGTGGATATGGATTCTTTACTTTGGGTACGGTAAATACCGATCTAATATTAGATGGAGATGTAGTGATTTATAACCTTGTATCGCCTAACGGGGATGGGGAGAATGACTTCTTCTTGATTGATAATATTAATCGCTTCCCAAGTAATAGAGTTGAGATCTATAACCGTTGGGGGGTGAAGGTATATGAGACTAAGAGTTATGACAGTAATAATAACGTGTTTAGAGGGTACTCAGAAGGACGTGTTACAGTTAACTCAGGAGAGAAGTTGCCTACAGGTACTTATTATTACGTGATTAGCTATGATTATAACAATGGTACTGAATCACGCACGATCAAGAAATCAGGGTATCTACATTTAGAAAACAACTAAGCTTTTAGGAATGACAATTAACAAAACAATAAAAAATATAAGTGTATGTATGTTGACTCTTTTAGGAGCGCAACAAATACAAGCACAACAAGATCCTCAGTTCACACAGTATATGTATAATGCCTCTAATATTAACCCT
>JBOFGJ010000471.1:0-8858 GCA_051649065.1 Flavobacterium sp.
ATAAATGCAAGAATCCTCTCACTTTTTGTTGAATATATAAAGCAGCAAGCTTATCTTCAAACTTTCTCCAAAATAGCATGTCTTCATACCACTTTAGATAAACTTCTTTTGTAATTTCTCTCATATGACTTTACTTTTCATAAACGGTCTTCCGTTTAAAATACAGACTTTCTCATTTAACCACACTAATTGTGGAGAAGCAAAAATAATATATCTACGTTAGACTGAAAAATTTATTTGAAGTATTTTAGATTTGATAAGATTTTAGACAAATAATTTAACAATACCTTATAATTAGGCGCTTTAATTAAACATCTAACTTTTACTTTCTAAACCTAAATAGCCCATTATTGCTTTTTAAAAGTACTATAACATTTAAACGATAATTATTATCTAGCTCATTTAAAAAGTTATACACTTTAAAAACGTTATTTACACAGACATTAATTGTCTGAATAATAGATTAACTCTTCGCTCTAATCACTTGCGTTATTAATACTAAGGGAATTATTCTCCAAATCACATTTACATAAATTCATTCTCCTAATCGCACCTTATTACATAGCCTCTTATGGTGTTGCGGTATATCAAATAACAGAAATATCCTTATCTAGTGAATAAAATTCTACTATCTCTGAACAATAAACACTCTTAATTGATCAAACAAATACAATCCACACCTATAATGTTCCACATAAAACTTTTTTCAATTATTTTTACTTTTTTACTCCCTCCTACTTCTAAAAAATCCCTTTTAGAGGTAGTAACT
This sequence comes from Flavobacterium sp., assembly GCA_051649065.1. Taxonomy (GTDB): domain Bacteria; phylum Bacteroidota; class Bacteroidia; order Flavobacteriales; family Flavobacteriaceae; genus Flavobacterium. The sequence goes on from JBOFGJ010000471.1 coordinate 770, forward strand.
ACCCATATTTCATCTTCCATTGCCTTTCTAAATCCATTATCAGGCTCTTATCTAAAAAATAATTACATTTTTTTATAAGAATAAAAAAACTAACAAGCTATTAAACAACACATTACAATAAAAACCCTGATTTATTGTAATACATCAAACACGCTTTCACACCAGTATATAAGCACCTTCTTACTCCATCCTAGGACAATTATAGGAGTATGATAGGACAATAACTGGGTATAGAAGCTAATTCTCCAAGAATCCACCTTTCATTCTACTATTATTCTACTCCAATGCGCCAATAATTTTAAAATCGAATTATCACTCGTATAGGATAAAATCTGACTAAAAAAGAAAGTATTTCAACCTTTTATCACGCCCATTTAACTCACATTCAGCCATCAAGCTAGAGTGCTAAAGGGCTGAACAGCCTACAAAACTTTATCAACAATTATATACTTGGCATTCAGATTTTTATATATTACAAAACATAAAACGGTATGGGCGAATTGCAATTCGCCCCAACAACATCACGAAAAACCAAAAAAACAAAGTTATGGCAGAAATCAAACAGGGTATACTAGGTCCAGTAAATGGAAAGGTAGGAACAGTAGTTGGGGTAACGTGGAGAGGAATAAATTATATCCGCGCTAAACCTCGTAAATCAAGCAAAAAACCATCAATAAAGCAATTGCTCCAATGGGATAAGATGAGCTTGGTCTCAACATTTGCTAGTAAGTTTAGGGAATTTGTCAATGCGAATTGCCCACCTGTCTTGAAGGGTAAAAAATGGATAGCTGGTAAAGAACAGATGATTTCTAGACTAATGACTCAAGGCATTGGGTTAAGCAATGGAGACCAACACATCAAAGTAGAAGAAGCTTTACTATCCATCGGAAACCTTGCTCCTGCTGTAATCAAGAAGATCAATCGCCTAAAAACAGGCAAGTTTAAAGTGCAATGGGAAAATGGGTTGATTAATGCCTTAACACTTAATACAGATCAACTGACGATGATGCTGTATAACGAGACCTTAGACCAGTTCACAGCAATATCTGATGTAGGTAATCGCGTGGATAAATATGCTCACTTTAGCATTCCTACAGAATGGGATAAGGGTACTGTTTATTTCTGGAGTATGTGGAAAGCCGCTGATGGTAGTGTAAACAGCACAAGCTGCTTCCACGGAATAATAGAGTTAGAAAATATAGAAGAGGAAAAAGGAAACGGGGAAATGAAAACGGGGAACGGAGAACAGGAAACGGGGAACGAGGAATTGGAAAAGGGGAACGGTAGGGGCGAATTGCAATTCGCCCGTACTTCGGTGGATTATTCTAGCGATGAAATGAAAACGGGGAACGAGGAACGCGAATTAACTGAAGTTATTTCTATCGAACAAGCTCGTAAAACAGCCTTAAAACAACATCTAGAAGAAACTACCCCACCTTTCAGCTCCACCTCCAAAGAAGGGGAAACTACCTCGTCTGTTAGGCACCCCTCCAAAGAAGGGGAATTGAAGAAGTGGACTCCACCTGGTTATATCCGCAAAGTAAATAAAGACATTATCAAGCAGGCTAAAAACACAGATCCTAAAGCACAAGCTGATCTAACTAATGAAGGAATCATAGAAGAAGCGCGATCGACACTAGAAGTTTTAACCCAGATTAAGCGATAGACATATAAACGAAAAGTAATTATACAAAATAGCTCTGAATTTATGAAAGGGCTGAGTTTAAAATAGTCCTGTGGACTGTTTTAAAATGAAGAGCCATCAGTAGCGAGGCATGTAGTATGGTTTTAGAGTAAATGAAGGAGATATGAAGTAGAAATACTTTGCATTATTTGGCTAATGCTTAATCTGGGTTTAAACATTATGGAAAAAAAGAATGAGATAGTACAGATATCACATAGAGTAGATTTCAGTTGTTCTAAAATCGTCAACTCTTTCAATATTTCTCAGTAAGATACTCTTTCTCAATGTAAGGGAGGATACCCTAATTGCCTAAACTCAAAAACAAATAGTTAATTTCTAACTAACAGCACAAAAAAAGGAGCTCACTTACATGAACTCCCTTCAAACATTATAAACTATATAATTCACTATACACCTTCCCGAAGCGGTCTATCACTTCTATAGTAATAGATTTGGCTGTCTTAGATGGTTTAAACAAAAACAAATGATCTGTAAGCTCGGGTTCTACCCACTTGCGCTTCTCTGGTAATTTAGGTCCTCCGTGTAGTTTAATACTTAGAGGATCTCTACCTGTGACTTGTACTAGCTCCCCTTTACGTACTCCATCTTCGTACCAATAGGCTTGCCACTTGGCATCCCAGTTCCATATATTCACACTCCAGTTATCCTTAAAGTCAGGGTGTTCTCCTGCTTTATATGCTCTAAATTGGATATTCTTATCAAGGTCAGTCCCTTTATAGTACCATTCTAATTGAGATCCCTTAGCAGTATAAACACCATACCCGCTCGGTGTACCATCAGAACAGATAGGCCCACTCCACCAAGCTCCACATACAGTTCCGTGACAATGTTCTACTAATCTATCTTTAATCACAATAGTCTCGTTAAAGTGAGTATGTCCAGACATTAGATGTGCATTATATCCTTCTAATACTTGATATAAATGTTCTCTATTGCTCACCATCGCTCCAAGAGAAGAACTTGTAGGGTTTCGTTCAAAATAACCTGTATATGAAGGTATATGTTGAGAAACAATGACAGTAGAGCCTTTAGGCACATTCGCCAAATCACGTTCTAACCAAGCCAATTGTTCTTCTGTGATATATCCTATATACTCTTTTCCTTTACCGATAAAGAATACATCATCTATAACCACATAGTGAATCTCCCCTCTGTTAAACGAATAATACTGTGGTCCGTAAAGGTTATTAAATGTAGTATGTGTCTTCTCATCACTGCGCTGACCTAAATCTGCATCATGATTACCAAAAACCTGAAAGAATGGTATAGACAAGTTCTTCACGGCTTGATTGTATTTCTCAAACAACTCGTGCTTATCCCATATCAAATCACCACATCCGATACCAAAGACATTCGTACTGCCTAATGAGGCAATAGTCTTCTGCATATCAGGAACAGATTCAGTCAACAGTTGTTCTGCTTCTTCTATTTTCTGGATTTGTGGATCAGCTAATACTAAAAAGTGATGGTTTATATCTGACTCTGCTACTGGTTTAAGAGTAAACTCAACTGTATTAGTAGCCTTCGTCTTATTAATGCGATAAAAGAAATCTGCCGAACCATTAGCCAATTGCTTAATCTCATAACCAGATGGAATAGAGATAAACACAAATTCCCTTTGATTATGTGTTATGATAGAGAAATAACCATTCTTATCCGTTAGTACCACTTGATTTCCATCAGATACACTAACATTGCTAATTCCCCTGCCATTTGTGACTACACGCCCTTCAACTTTAATCGCCTTAAAATTAGCTGAACTACCCTCTACTAACACTAGATCTTCTGATGCTGATGCTGTGATTGTATTCATCGAAATCAAAGAAGTTGCTCCTGCTGATAGTGCTATATTCTTAATAAAATTACGTCTTGAACTCATAATAATCCTTTGTTATTAGTTTTGCCACCACATTTTATAGTTGATGTTATCGCCTCCCATTTGAGATACTATCTTCTCATAATTCGTTTTGTTTTGTGTACGAATAGAGATAGGATAAGGGAAACGACTAGGCATCTTACCTTCATTAAGCATTGATTTGGTCTTTGGTAATACAGGGTATCCTGTACGCTTATACTCAAACCACTGTTGATAATCATTCATATATAGCGCATAATACTTCTGTAACATAATACGCTCTAACGTCCCGTTATACTTCGTACTCTCTAAATCAAAATAATTAGAAGGCATCTCTAAACCTTTAGAGGTAATAGCTACTCTAACTGCTTCTTTATAGTAAGCCTCTGCATCAGAAAGATATCCCTTCTGTGCTAACTCAGCCTTCATAAACAGTACTTCAGCATATGTTAAAACAGGAGACTCTGTAGGATTAGCTGCCATAATATTATTAAGGGTTGATGCCTCATAATTAAACTGAGAATCATTACCATCATAAGCACTAGGTATTCCTTTATAGCCTATTATCACTTTCTTTTTATCCACTACGATATACGCTTCTGTAGCATAAAGTGGTAAACGAGGATCTTTAAAGTCATTTAAGTTGTCTAAGAAGAATGAAGCCATCTTACGGTTAAGAGTGAAATCCTGTACACGGCTCCAAGGCGAAACGTTAGGTGTCACCCCAGTAATCTTAAGATTAGCTTGAGACTGGACATCATTAATAATCGGATATTTCACTGGATCATTAATAATCGTTAACATACGTTGGTAAGAATTTTTCTCTGTACGATTAGAAATTCTCAGTAACAAACGCAGGTGTAAACTGTTCGTAAACTTCTGCCAATCTGACCAATATGTCAGTGGGTTAGTATATAATACATCTGGATTATATATCATCTTTCGCTTTATATCGTATAGCGAGTTTGCTTTCTCTAAGTCGGCTAATAGGCTATCATAGATCTTCTCTTGATCGTCAAATGCTGGGTATAGTAACTTTTCATCTCCCTTAGAAGCATCAAAATAAGGTACAGCACCGAATATATCAGTAAGATTAGCTGTAACCCACACTTTAAGCGTGATAGCAATTGCTTGGTAATTTACATCACCAGCCCTTATCGCTTCTGCTTCCATATCCTTAGCGTTCTTCATCCATCTATAATATGCATTCCAAGAAGATGCACCTACATCATCACTTAGATCATAACGCTGTAATCCTGGTACTTCACTAGGATACACCACGATATCTTGCATTAAATGGTTATTATGAGACCAGCTTCTGTACATATTATGACTACCTACCTCATAAACTATAGGATTAAGTAGTGTTGCAGGACTGATCTGTTGTAATCTATTAGGGTCAATATTGGTCTCTTCAAAATCAGAATTACAACTAGTATTTAATAACATCGTAGTTGCAATACCTAAAAATATATGTTTGATTGTCATTTCTTTAATTGTAAAATATTAGATCTCAAGTTTGATATTAAATCCATAAGTGGCAGCAGAAGGCATCTGTCCCATTTCCACTCCTGGCATCATACTCCCCCCATTTAAAGCAGCTGTCTCAGGGTCAAAAAGAGGGAAGTTAGACAACATCGCTAAATTTCTTCCATATACAGAAACACTAAGTTTCTTTAGTCTTAGGCGAGTTAATGTCTCTTTAGAGAAACTGTATTCTAAACTTACTTCTCTTAACTTGATATAAGAAGCATCGAATGTATTAGACTCTAAGTTCGCTCTTCTATAATATTCTCCATAATAATCTGCAGGGTTCACTTTAGTTGTATTAGGAGAGAATGTTCCATCGCCATTGCGCACTACACCATCACCAATAATAAAACCTTGTTCTCTACCATATAAAGTATGTTCTAGTTTACCTTGTTCACTTAATTTATGGTGAGATTGAGAGTATACATTACCACCATACTGACCGTCTAAAGTGAAGCTAAATCTAAATCCTTTATACTTGAAAGTATTCGTCCACCCCATTGTCCAATCAGCATAAGCACTACCGATATACTCTATCTCTTTAGATTGCTCAGGTAGTCCTTTATTAGTATATACTATCTGACCATCATCACTACGTACAAACTTATATCCATATAAATCTCCTGTAGTACCACCTACTTTTCCGATAATAGACGCTGTACCAGACTCTGCTAATACCTGCTGATCTCCACCGTCAAATCCATCTGCTAAACTTCTAATTTCATTTTTATTCTTCGCCCAGTTCACAGATGTATTCCAAGAGAAGTTCTTTGTTTTAACAGGAGTTGCATTTAAAGTAACTTCTATCCCTCTATTGCGTACATCACCACCATTAATCACAGCTTTACTATATCCAGTCACATAATTTAAAGGAACAGTTATGATTTGGTTCTTTGTATTTGTTTCATAAACAGTAACATCAAAAGCTAATCTATTCTTAAACATCTTGTGTTCATAACCAAATTCTAGTGATTTAGTTACCTCTGGTTTTAAGTCCGTATTATGCAGAGTCGTCGGTGCGGTAGCAGAGCTAGCAAAAGCACTGTTAGTGTAATACTTTAAAGTTTGGTAAGGTCTAGTACCATTCCCCACTTCAGCGATAGATACTCTTAATTTAGAATAGTCAATCACAGATGGCATTTTAAAAATATCATTCAGAATGAAACTCGCATTCACAGATGGATATAAGAAAGACCAACTCTCTTTAGGTAATGTACTTGACCAATCGTTTCTAATAGTGGCATCTAAGAATACCATATTCTTAAACCCAAAAGATGCCATACCATAGATAGAGTTCACTTTATAATTATCATCATCAATATTAGTAATAGGATTATTAATACCATTCGCTAACATATATACCCCTGGAGTCACTAAGCCATCCACATAAGCAGATACACTGTGATATTTAGAATCTAACATATTCCCCCCTACAGACGCGCTGTATGTGAATATATCAGAAGTATTCTCTGTATAAGTCAATAAGAAGTCAGTATTGATTTCTTGGAAGTTAATTTGTTGTGTCTTAAAATACCCTTTACCAAATTTGGTTGTACTATAAGGTCTTCTTTGTTCGCGTTTATCATTACGTGAGTTTAATGCTCCGCGAATCATTAATTTTAATTTAGGCGTGAAAGTAATGTCAGTCGATAAGCTACCTGTTATAGTGTTAGTGTTTACTGGATTTGTAGTTTCGTGTGCGATTAGAAAAGGATTTTCTATATAAGAACTAAAAGGGTGTATCTGATCTACTTGATCATATCCTTTCTTCCATATAGGTCTATACCAATCTAAGTCAACGTTAGGATTCTGAAAGATCATAAAGTAACCTATAGTATGGTTACCATATCCTGTCCCTGGTAAGTTATCACTCTGTCTATTCGTATAGCTAATATTAGCATTAGCGGTAACAGCATTAGATATTTTATACTTTGCTTTAGTAGAAATAGTCGTTCTATCAAATCCTGTATTAGGCATTATCCATTCGTTCTTAGAATGTGTTACAGTAGCTTTGATATCTCCTTTATCACTTCCTCCAGATAACCCCAGACTATTAGTAGTAGTCATACCCGTTCTCCAGAAGTCTTTAATATTATTCTTATACGGTTTCCACAGTGTTCTCTCTGCCCCTTGCCCTTCTGTTGTTGGATCATATTGGAAATAATATTGTCCGTCAAATTTAGGTCCGAAAGCACTACTTGTACTTCCTGTGCTAGCCCCTTCTTCAGATAATCCATAAGAGTAATATGGGTCACCTGCTTTATTAAAACTCTTTCCTGATCCCTGACCATACTCGTATTGATAATCTGGCCATCTCTGAATCACGTCAAAACTAACATCAGAGTTAAATGTTATCCCTAGTCCCTTATCTTTCTTTCCTGACTTCGTAGTGATCATTAATACACCATTACTAGCTCGTGCTCCATACAAAGCAGCTGCACCTGGTCCTTTAAGCACTGATATACTCTCTATATCATCAGGATTAATATCTGATATACCATTACCATAATCTACTGGAGCATCCGTCCCTATATATGCATCACCTGCTCCACTACTCCATAATGTACTATTAACGATTACCCCGTCTACTACTACTAACGCACCATTCGCATTAGAATCCAAAGAACGATCTCCACGCAGTTTGATTTGAGTTGAGTTCATTGGGCCTGAACTAGCGGAAGTCATTGTCATTCCCGCTACTTTACCTTTTAGTGCATCAGACCAAGTATTGGATCTAGAATTTTCTAATTGTTCACTATTCAGAGTCTGTTGAGAGAATCCAAGTTGTTTCTCTTCTCTCTTAATACCAAGTGCTGTAACCACTACTTCATTAAGCATATCAGTAGATTCAACCAACGTTACATCTACGTGCTTTCCTTTTGAGACTTTAACTTTTTGATCTTGAAAACCAATAAATGAGACTAAGATTTCTCCTATCAAAAAAGAATCTGAAACAGATAGTGTAAAGACTCCATCTAAATCTGTAGAGGCTATTTCTT
>JBOFGJ010000472.1:0-2478 GCA_051649065.1 Flavobacterium sp.
GTATTGATAACTGTTTATATAGAGTAAAAGGCTCTTTAAATAATATTGAATCCTCATTAATTCGAAAAGTTAATGGTAATTCAGAATTAGATTATATAATTGATAAGTTAAGAATACTTAATACTTAAGTATTAATATATACAAAGAGTTATAACTGTAGTTTTTTATGGGTATTATAAAGCCACTCGGTGTCAACGAAAGTATTGTGGTTAGAGCATGGAAGTACGAATTACGTTCGAGCGAATTTACAATTCGTGTGGTGCCAATACTTAACTCCTAATTAAATCTAGTACATAGAGAAGTTAAGACTAAATACAGTTTTATCATCACGTCTGTTGTACGTTAGGTACCCGTTATGCATTTCTACGATGTTCTTAGATAGGGGAAGTCCGATACCTGCTCCTTCTTCACGGGTGGTGTAGAAGGGGATAAATATTTTTTCTTTAATCTCTTCTAGTATCCCTGCTCCGCTGTCCTCTATGTCTATACAGAGGCGGTTGTTCTTCTCGTATAGATTGATGTTTATTTCTTTTATTTCTTGTTTAGCTGTTGCGTGGATAGCATTAGTCAGTAGGTTGATAAATACTTGTTCCATCTGTTTAGCGTCCCATTTTACAGTAGTCTGTAGTGAGAGATTAGTGTGTACTGCTATTTGGTTGTTTTTAAATAGAGGCATTAGTGTCTCTACACTTAGTTTGATGATGTGGCTAGGATCTACTACTTGTTTTTTAGGAGAGGCTAACATCGTTAATTTTCTATAGTTATCGATGAATTGCTGTAAGTGATCTGTACGATTAACTATGGTATTAATACTTAGTTTGATGTCATCTATATCCTCTTCAGATAGGTGTTCTTCTTCTTCTAATATCTGCTGTGTGTTATGGGCTAATGAATGAATAGGAGTTAGTGAATTCATTATCTCGTGTGAGATAATCTTCATTAGATTTTCCCATGTGTCTTTCTCTTTTTTCTCTAATACTTTCTGGATAGAATCTAATAATACGATGAAGTACTCTTGATTTTGACTTGTAGTATTAGAAGTTTGAAGCATAAAGGTTTGTTTCTCTTCATCTTCTATTTTTATGTCTATAGATTCTTTTGACTCCTTAAAGTTTAGGAGTTGTAGATGATTTGCTAAAGTGGGTAGTAAGCGCTCTAGATTAGTCCATGATTTGATCTTAGGGATATCAAATAAGGTAGAGAAATAATCATTAATAAAGAAGATGTCCCATTGTTCGCCTTTCTTTTCGAGGATTAGAATACCTGTTTCTATATTGTTTAATATGTTGAGATAGACTAATTCACGTATTTCGTTTTGTTGTTGTTGAGTTTGAAGTTTTTGATATAAACGCTGTAAGTTGTTTAGTGTTTCGTTAGCTTGGACTTTTGTTGTTTTAAGTGAATAGTCATCATATATCATCGCTAGTACAATACGGTCTATGGCAGAATAATACCTCTTCTGAAAAAAGTATAATTCTGAAAATAGAGCTATAATCAAGATACATACTAATAGAAAAGAATAGGTAAGACCTACTTTAAATAAGTACATCCCCAATAATCCAAATGCAAGTATAACGATAATGCGCAAAAATGCTTTAAAGTGAAATGATTGCATAGTATTATTTAGTTTTTAATATTGTATTTTTCTAATCTTCTATATAAGGCAGCTCTTGATAGACCTAGTTCTTCTGCGGTCTGAGAGATATTGCCATCGTGCTTTTCTAAAGCTTTTAAGATAGATTGGCGTTCCATATCCTGTAGAGTATTCTCTTCGGTGATATTATCGTTAATCATAGAGGGTGAGATACCAAAATCAGTAAGATTTAACTCATCTTCTTCTGTAAGAATAAGTGCACGTTCTACTCTGTTTTGCATTTCGCGTATATTCCCTTTCCAATCATAGCATCGCAGCGCTTGTTGGGTAGATTCGCTAATTGTCGGAACAGTACGATCATATTTAGTTGCGTACTCCTCGATAAAGAATTGCATTAGCGGAAGGATGTCTTCTAGTCGTTCACGTAGGGGAGGCAACTGAAGTGTCACTGTATTAATACGGTAGTAAAGATCTTCTCTAAATAGTTTGTCCATTACTTCCTGTTCTATATTAGCGTTAGTCGCTGTAATGATGCGGATATCTACAGGGCGAGTCTTTGATTCTCCTAGTCTGATGACGCTTTTGGATTGAATAACTTGAAGTAGTTTTGCCTGTAAATGTAGTGGGACATTCCCTATCTCATCTAAGAATATCGTACCTCCATTAGCAGCTTCGAATCTTCCTTCTGTATCTTGTTTGGCATCTGTAAACGCCCCTTTAGCGTAACCAAATAACTCACTTTCGAATAGATTTTCATTTAGAGAACCTAGGTCTACATGTATAAAAGGTTGGTCTTTACGAGGTGAATTGTCGTGGATATATTTAGCTAGCACGTATTTCCCTGTACCATTCTCACCTAAGATTAGCGCGTTTACATCAGTCTT
>JBOFGJ010000473.1:0-1093 GCA_051649065.1 Flavobacterium sp.
CCTAATCCATCCCCTTCTTTTGACCTTGCATTCATCCGTATGATAAATAAAGTCCCTACTACAGCAGCTACTATAGTACATCCTATCCACACATTCTTATATTCTTCTATCATATTTACTCTACTATTGTGTCAAGGCGTCAATCACCTCAATCTAAACTCTTCTATCCACTCCTTAATATTTGTTCTAAATGCCCTTACTGTCAAATACGTAGATATAACCAGATATACTATAATCATCGCCCAAGAATAGTGATATCCACTAAAAACCATTAGGCATATACACAGTTGTATAATAATATAGAATGCTAAAATAAGAATCACATAAGCTAATTCTACCTCCACCCATTTATATCTCACACGATTAGGCAATACGCTATATACAAGCAACCCTACTACGAAATACACTGAAATTATTAAAGCTATAACTATCACAGCTATACTAATTATCATCTGTGCATCTACTACATAAGCATCTTTTTCCTGTTGATTATAATAGATCGTAAACTCACTTCCTTCTATAGGTTTTCCCATTGAAGAATTCTTTGCTTTATACTCAATACTATCACCAGACTTAGTCACGAATTCATAAAAAGGGATATATGCTATAGTTCTCATCTTTCCACTCCCTTCAGTTACTGTATTATACCCAGTAAGTACAGCGGTATACTTATCCATACCCCTAAGTTTATCACTCTTTTCTTGCCACTGTTCTACAACATAATTACACATTCCTAGAGCTGATACAGTCATAAACAAGATAAAAAGACGTATCCCACCAGCACTCTTGTATTTATGTATAGCCGGCACTCTATACACCAGCCATCCTATAATAACAATACCTATCAGTACTAACATCACTATTTTAAATAATTAAAAAATGTTAAATAAAACTTTAACAAATATAATCAAGGCTACTTTAAAAAGTACAGATTTAAAAGATTTTAGCTCTTACATTCGTCTAACTATTATATTATCCGTAACTTAATATATAATTTAAAAACCACCCAATTATGAAATATGTAAAAGAATTTTCTGCACTAGATTTCGATAGTAATATTCTAGTAGTAGACTTTAAAGACCATCAAATCGAA
>JBOFGJ010000474.1:0-9589 GCA_051649065.1 Flavobacterium sp.
GCACCATATCATTAGAAGAAACTTGTATACTAGCTACGAATCCCATAATCGTATCTTTAAATACTAAGATTAAGATAGCAGAGGCAGCTCCTAAAGAGATTAAGAATTTAATAGGATCTGTACCTGTAACAATAGAGAATATAATGACTGCAGCGAAGAAGTATAAGAAAATACTGAATACCTGAGCATAGCTATCTAGCGGCTTATCGATCATACGAGGTTTGGTCTTCATATAATCACGTACACTGCGGATAAGCGACCTGAATACAAGTGTTATCGCTAGAATAAATAGAATGTTTGTCACAGACATCATAAACTTTGTCATATTAGGAAAACCTAAAAAGAAAATAGGGAATAATATTTTCGCTAAAGTGATAGGTATTAAATGAGTCATATTGTGAAAGAACTTGTTATTCACTAATAGGTCGTCAAAAGTAGTTTTTGTTTTAGTAGAAAAAACTTTTACTAAGACTAAAAAGAAATTCTTCAAGATATAGTCTAGTATAAACATACAAATCGTGAATGAAGATACTAGTAATATAGCTGTCACTACATGGGTAGCATAGTCTGATAAACTTAGAAAATCTAAGAGATTAAAAAACCATTGATATAATCCATTGAAGTTTTGCGGATTTAGAATTTGATCGATATTAGTAACTAATAAGTTATTAATCATAGTATATACTTGCCTTTTTTTATTGGAATGTTTATAAGATCCATAATATTTAACCCCAAGGTAAATACTAGTCTCTTACATAAGCTGAAAAGTAAAGAATTTTATAGACACTACCTCATATTATCCCTGTTTTTATGAGAGATTTAATTTAATTCTAAAAGGAAGTTAATAGCTTAGTTAAAAGCACAGAGTGTATATAGAGAATCTAGTGATAGTATAATGATAGTAGTTTGATGACATAATGGTCGCATCAAAAAGAGGCAAAACTATGTGACCACTATACGATCACTATGCGACCATTATGCGATCACTGTGTCTCGTCCTAATATAGCTGTACAGTTATTGTTTATAATCCTGCTTTTAACTGTACACTTGAAAAATATAGGGTTAAGAGGAGTTCCGTTTTTGATATTTCTGAGAAATTATATTTGCAATACTAATGTGGAGTTATTCTAAAAGGAATAATTTTTCTACGTTTTACCTACTTACTGGAAATAAGCTTTTAATTCTAAGGTAAAGGAGGATAAGCTAAAGGTGATTTTAACCCAGATTAAGCGATAGACATATAAACGAAAAGCAATTACACAAAACAGATCTAAATTAGTGTAAGGGCTGAGTATAAAATAGTCCTGTGGACTATTTTAAAACGAAGAGCCAGCTGTAGCACGGCATATAGTAAGGTTGAGGAACTAATGAAAGAACTATGAAGTAGAATTACTTTGTAGTATTTGGCTAATGCTGATTCTGGGTTTAAAGATAGAGTTCCTAAACCAGAGGTTCATTTTTGGGGAATGTTTAATGCTTGGTTTTTCGTAAGTATTGATGAAGTTTATAATGTATATGCAGACAATGAATCGTAATAAGGTTGTCTATAGAAGAATTCCTATATATTGCTAAAAAGCTATCACGTATGTAAAAGAGTCTTCATTCAATAGAAATAAGATAGACTTATCTCTCATATTCTTATAAATAAAAAGTCCCCTGAATACCCTTCAGAGGACTTGATATATTAACTTATAATCAGATTACAATTGATTCAACATTGAGTTGATTTTATCTAAGTTAGGTGTTAGGATTACTTCTATACGTCTGTTTTTAGCTTTTCCTTCAGAAGTATTATTACTCATTAGAGGAGCAAATTCACTTCTACCTGCGGCAGTAAGATTGCGTTTATCTATACTTGGAGTTTGTTCAAGTATAGATACGATAGTTAAAGCACGTTTAGTAGATAGATCCCAGTTAGTCTTTATTCCCTCTCCTAGATTACCTAGTATTTTATCATTATCAGTATGTCCTTCTATTAGTACAGTGATATCTGGGTTGTCTGCTAATACCTTTCCAAGTTCGATTACAGCACCTTTACCTTCATCACTGATAGTCCAGCTACCAGATTTGAATAGTAGTTTGTTTTCCATAGAAACATAAACTTTTCCGTTCTTCTGTTCGATGGTTAATCCTCTTCCTTCAAAAGCATTAAGTGCACTAGACAAATTGTCTTTTAAAGTGCGCATTTGTTTATCATTAGCAGCTAAGATACTCTCTAGCTCTGCTACTCGTTTTGATTTAGCTTCAAGTTCAGTTTTTGCTTTTGCTAGGCGTGCTGCCTCAGCTTTTAGCGTCTCTGCACTGTGTTGTTCAAGATTGTTATATGAGCTTTCTAAGTCCTTTAGTTTGTTTTGAGCAGCTGAAATCTCAGCATTTAGATTACTTCGCTCTTGTTGAAGTTCTTTTAGTTGGTCAGCTAGTTTGCGTTTAATGTTCTCTAAATCTGTGTTTGAACTATTCATTAGATCTAGTTCACCATTAATTCTTTCGTTTTCTGCTAGAGCGTCTTTGTATTGTTGATCTAGTTCATTATAAAGCTTTCTAGTTACACAAGAAGAGAACATAGCAACTGCTAATAATCCTAAACCAATACGTTTTATAGCTATCATATTTGTTGTTTTTAGTGGGTATATTTAAGCATCTATTTCAACTAAGATAGGGCAGTGATCAGAGTGCTTAACATCTGGTAGAATAGTCGCATGTTTAATCTTCGCTCTTAATGGCTCAGTCACTAAGTGGTAGTCTATTCTCCATCCTTTGTTATTATTACGTGCATTAGCTCTATATGTCCACCAGCTATAGTTATGAGGTTCTGTATTAAACATACGGAAGCTGTCTATAAAGCCATTATTGATAAACTTGTCTAACCATGCGCGTTCTTCTGGTAAGAATCCTGAAACTTTAGCATTGCGAATAGGGTCGTGGATATCAATAGCTTCGTGACAAATGTTATAGTCACCACAGATGATAAGATTTGGAATTTCTTTTTTAAGAGCATCTATATAAGTAAAGAAGTCATCCATATACTTATATTTAAAATCTAATCTCTCTATATTAGAAGCAGAAGGTAGATATAGAGACATAACTGAGACTGTATCAAAATCTACTCTAACGTTGCGTCCTTCAAAATCCATATAGTCTATTCCTGTTCCGAATACGACGTTATTAGGTTCTTTTTTGCACAAGATAGCTACACCGCTATATCCAGGTTTCTGAGCAGGATAGTAGTACTGATAAGGGTATCCGGCTGCTGTGATATCTGCTACAGGTACTTGATCTTCTTTTGCTTTTATTTCTTGAAGACAGATGACATCTGGGTTTTCTTCTTGTATCCAGTCTATAAAACCTTTGTTTATTGCAGCGCGAATGCCGTTGACATTATATGATATAACTTTCATGTATAATATTTAAGTAATTTGAAAAATCAAAAATAGAAAAAATATATGTTTTGATTAAATGTCTTATCTTTGTTTTAATCAGATATTTATATATTTTATAAACGCTTTTTTAGCTTTAATATGTCATGTCTGATAAAATAAAATGGAATAGCTAAAGATTTTAGTATATTTGTATTACTTAATTTTGAATTTTAATGGGGTTAGTAACGGCGAAGGAAGTAGCAAAAGCAATTAACTTAGATAAATACGGCGTATTAGGAACTTTCTCAGGATGGTTGTTAATGAAAACGCTAAAAATCACTACGTTAAACAAAATTTACGACCGCAATAAGCATTTGACAAACTTAGATTTCTTAAATGCTATCTTAGAAGAGTTTCAAATTGAATTTGAAATAGATCCAGAAGAACTTAAAAGACTGCCTAAAAAAGGGCCATATGTTACCATTTCTAATCATCCACTAGGAGGAATAGATGGTATTTTGTTATTAAAATTAATGTTAGAGCATGACCCTGATTTTAAGATAATCGCTAATTTCTTATTGCATAGAATCGAACCACTGAAGCCTTACATTATGCCAGTGAATCCATTCGAAAACAATAAGGATGCTAAGTCTAGCGTTATAGGGTTAAAAGATACATTAAGACACTTAAGTGATGGCAAACCTTTAGGTATTTTTCCTGCAGGGGAGGTCTCTACATATCAAGATGATAAACTTGTAGTAGATAAACCTTGGGAAGAAGGTGCTATTAAGTTAATCAAGAAAGCAAATGTACCCGTAGTGCCTATTTATTTTCATGCAACAAATAGTAAGTTATTCTATTTCTTGTCAAAGATAAATCCTACGTTGCGTACAGCAAAGTTGCCTTCTGAATTATTAACACAGAAAAACCGTGTAATCAAAGTAAGAATCGGTAGACCTATATCTGTAGAAGAACAGAATGAGCACTATGATATTAATGATTATGGTAACTTCTTGCGTTTTAAGACATATCTTTTATCAAACGCTTATAAAGATGAAGATAGCCGTAAGTGGATTAAAGTACCTTCATTTAATTTCAAATTTCCAAAGAGTGTGAAAGATATCATCGAACCACAACCAAAAGAAAAGATATTAGAGGAGATTAATACACTTAGACAGGGTGATTATCGCTTACTTCAAACTAAGAATTATGAGATTTTCTTATGTAAATCTGATAAGATACCTCATATTCTTACTGAATTAGGACGTCTTAGAGAGATTACTTTTAGAGAAGTGGGTGAAGGAACGAATAATGAACTTGATCTAGATAAATATGATAAGTATTACCACCATATGTTCTTATGGGATAGTGAGACAGAGAAGATCTGTGGAGCTTACCGTATGGGACTAGGGGCTGAGATATATAAGAAATATGGTATCAACGGGTTTTATCTAAATGAGTTGTTCCGATTTGAGTCTGAGTTATATCCTATGATGGCGCAGTCTATAGAGATGGGACGTGCATTTATCATTAAAGAGTACCAACAGAAGCCAATGCCTCTGTTCTTATTATGGAAGGGTATTATACATACTACTCTGAGATATCCAGAACATAAGTTCTTAATCGGAGGGGTAAGTATTAGTAATCAGTTCTCTGATTTCTCTAAATCATTAATGATAGAGTTTATGAGATCTCACTACTTTGATCCATACATCGCACAGTATGTAACACCGAAGATGGAATATAAAGTAAACCTTAAGGATAGTGAAAAGGATTTGATATTCAGTGAGACAGACGCTGATTTGAACAAATTTGATAAAATTATCGAGGATGTTGAGCCAGGGAAGTTGAGAGTACCTGTATTAATCAAGAAATACATTAAACAAAATGCTAAGGTTATTGCATTTAATGTAGATCCTCTGTTTAATAACGCTATCGATGGTTTGATGTATATCAAGATTGCAGACTTACCTGAAAGTACAGTGAAGCCTGTAATGGAGGAGTTCGAAGCTGAGCTTGAACGCAAAATCCAAGAAGAACAAAACAAAAAATAAGAAGGTATATATAATAGAGAGCTCCATTATGGAGCTCTTTTTTGTGGGTAGCGTAAGTAGAAATTATGAGGAACCGATTGGAAAAACCAAAAAGGCTTTATTCTACTGAATAAAGCCTTTTTGGTTTAATATTAGAGTAACTTGATCTTATCGATAATTACTTGTGCTAACTTTTCTTTACTTTCGAATGTCCATCCCGCTATATGTGGTGATAACAGTACATTCTTTGCTTGAATTAAGTATTGCATAGGTTCAGGAAGACTATTGTCAGAGAACATATTCTCAAATGAAGATTTCTCATACTCTAACACATCTAGTGCTGCACCTCTTACTTTTCCTGATTTTAAAGCATTGACTAAGTCAGTTGTATTAACAGATTTTCCTCTAGCGGTGTTGACAAACCAAAATGGTTTAGCAAAGCTGTTAATAAACGATTCGTTAATTAAGTACATTGTTTCAGATGTCTGAGGGGTGTGTAGACTTAATATATCAGCTCTCTCTTGTAATTCTTGTAGAGAGACTTGTTTAGCATATTGATTTTCAAGGCCATCTTTTAGGTCATAAAAGATGACTTCGCAGTCGAATCCTTGAAGACGTTTAGCGAATGCATTACCCATATTGCCATATCCTATAATACCTACTGTCTTACCTTCTATCTCAAAACCTCTATTGCCCTCGCGTATCCAGATACCCTGTCTTACTTCTTGATCTACAAGATTGAGCTTGTTCATTAGACTTAATAACATCCCTAAAGCATGTTCTCCTACAGCAGATCTATTGCCTTCGGGAGCTGCGATAAGTGCGATATCTTGGCTTTCTGCATATATACAGTCTATATTCTCTAGTCCTGCACCGACACGGCCAATGAACTTTAGATTAGTTGCTTTTTCTAAGAATGATTGATCTATAGAGAAGCGACTTCGAATGATAATTCCTTCATACTCATGGATAATGTGCTCTATTTCCGCTTTTGTATCTGTGTAGTTCTCTACGTTAGTATAACCTAGCGCAGCCAACTGAGTAATCATTAAAGGATGGTTACTGTCGATATGTAGTACTTTCTTAGTATTCATTTTAAAAATCTAATAGTGTATATAGGTACTTAAAACCCTAAAATGACCTTGGCAATAGAGAAATATATCAAAATACCAAAGATGTCATTACTTGTTGTAATAAATGGTCCTGTAGCTAATGCTGGATCTATGCCATATTTGTTTAGTAAAATAGGTACAAAAGTACCGATAAGACTTGCTATAATTATTACACTGATTAATGCAATAGAAACAGTAATACCGATGATGTAGTCAACTCCTAATAAGAAATGACTACCTAACATCATCAAGATTGCTAGTAAGAATCCATTTAGTAAACTAAGTGTTACTTCCTTTCCTAAACGTTTCCATATCGAACCAGTGATAGTGTTATTTGCTAACCCTTGTACGATAATAGCTGAAGATTGTACTCCAACATTTCCTGCCATCGCTGCAATAAGTGGAGTAAAGAAGAATAATACTCCGAACTTCTCCATCGCTCCTTCAAAACTTCTAGAAACATTAACAGCAACGAATCCTCCGATCATAGCTAATACTAACCATGGCAATCTCGCACGCGTAAGCATTAAGATACTATCGTTAGCTTCTACATCTTGAGAGATACCCGCGGCTAACTGATAATCTTTATCAGCTTCTTCCTTAATAACGTCTACGATATCATCTATCGTAATCCGACCAACTAAGCGTCCCATTTCATCTACTACAGGGATAGCTTCTAAGTCATACTTCTGCATTATACGGGCTACCTCTACATCTTTTGTGTCTACTTTTACATAATCTACATTACGTATATAAACGTCACTAATGTGCGTAGTAGTTGAAGATGTAAGTAAATCTTTAAGTGATAACCGTCCTTTTAGACGACCATCGTTATCTAATACATAAATAGAGTGAACGCGTGATACATTCTCTGCTTGTTTACGCATTTCTTTTACACAAGTTAGTATCGACCAATTCTCATTGACAGATACAAACTCTTTCGCCATAAGTCCCCCAGCTGTGTCTTCATCATAGCGCAAAAGCTCAACAATGTCTTTTGCGTGTTCTAAATCTTCTAGCTCAGAAAGGACTTCTTCTTTTTTGTCTTCAGGTAATTCGGAGATAATATCAGCAGCATCATCCGTGTCTAATTCATCTAATTCCTCCGCAATTTCTTTAGGGGACAGATTCTTTAATATCTTTTCACGAACGTCTTCATCTAATTCTAGAAGTATTTCAGCTGTGACTTCACTGTCTAATATATCGAATAAGTATATGGCTTCCTCTACAGAAAGCTCATTCATAATCTCCGCTATATCGGCATAGTGTATGTCTTTAAGGATTTCTAATAGTCCTTGTTCATTTTTTTCAGCTATTAATTCTTCGAATTGTTGTAAAGATTCTTTACTGATTTTAAACTCCATAGGCTTCTATTATCTTAGTTAGTTCTATAAATTGTTTATAGTCTAATTGTTCTGGTCTTAGATTAAATACTTCTTGTGCTCTGATTTCTTCAGGTAGATTATACGTTTTTAAGCTATTGCGAAGAGTTTTTCTTCGTTGATTAAAAGCTGTTTTTATTACAGTAAAGAATAGTCTCTCGTTACACGGTAGGCTATAGTCTTCTTTTCTACGCATACGCATCACACCCGACTTAACTTTTGGAGGTGGGTTAAACACATGCTCATCTACAGTGAATAGATATTCAGTTTCATAAAATGCTTGTGTTAATACAGATAGGATACCATAAGCTTTAGTTCCTTTTTTCTCACAGATACGTTGTGCTACTTCTTTTTGGAACATTCCTGAGAATTCAGGGATATAGTCTCTTAATTCTAATGCTCTAAACACGATCTGTGTTGAGATGTTATAAGGAAAGTTACCGATAACAGCGAAGGGCTCCTGGTTAAAAGCGCGTACAATATCGAATTTTAAGAAATCCTGTGCGAAGATATGATCGTGAAGTTTAGGATAGTGTTCACCTAAATAGTCTACAGATTCAGTATCTATCTCTACTACGAATGTTTCTATTGGTTTATCTAAGATGTATTTTGTTAGTACTCCCATACCAGGACCTATCTCTAATACTTTTTTATAACCTTCTAAGGTTAATGTATCAGCGATTCGTTTTGCTACACTCTCATCAGTTAAGAAGTGTTGCCCTAAATGCTTTTTTGCTCTTACTTTATCCATTGGTATATTATTAGTGTTCGCTAATTAATTCTAGCTCTGTCTTAAATGTCAACATTAGTTCTCCAAATAACTTCTTCGCTTCGTTCTCAAAGCGATCAAAGTCTTCTTTGTAGAATTGGTCAAGTCTTTCTTTATTTGTTGTTTCAAATTGAAGTGAATAAGTTTTACCTCCCATTTCTTCTTCAATTAATACTTTTATGATACGTGCCTTATCAAACTTACCAGTAGCAAGCATCGCAGGTATATAAGCATTCTTTGTCCATTGCATCCACGTATCGTGGGCAGTCTCATGTATATTAATTGTAACGTTATAAATAATCATAATTTAGATAAGCGGAATTATTTTAATTGTGCAAAGATAAAAAAAGCACCAAAACTCTGTTTACTAGTATTTGGTGCTTTTAGTTATAAGATTATAATTTTAAATTGACTTAATAATTAGTCTATGATATCAAATCCTGTATAAGGACGTAGTACTTCTGGTATTACGATTCCTTCTGGAGTTTGGTAATTTTCTAAGATACCTGCTAGGACACGTGGTAATGCTAGTGAACTACCGTTTAATGTGTGAGCTAGTTGGTTCTTTCCTTCTTTATCTCTAAATCTTAGTTTCAGTCTATTCGCTTGGAATGTCTCGAAGTTTGATACAGAGCTTATTTCTAACCATCTGTCTTGTGCTGTAGAGAATACTTCGAAGTCATAAGTCAGTGCAGATGTGAATCCCATATCTCCACCACATAATCTCAATATTCTATAAGGCAGTTTTAATTCGTTTAATAGACCTTTAATATGTTCTACCATTCCATCTAAAGCTTTATAAGAATTATCTGGGTGTTCGATACGTACGATCTCTACTTTGTCAAATTGATGAAGACGGTTAAGACCTCTTACATGTGCTCCATATGACCCAGCCTCTCTACGGAAACAAGGAGTATAAGCGGTACACATAAC
>JBOFGJ010000475.1:0-9309 GCA_051649065.1 Flavobacterium sp.
CTAATAGAGATCGTACTTTTTTAGGAGGGATGATTCAGTATGGAAAGATTCTATATGCTAAGAAATTATTACTTCCTAAGGTAGAGGATGCTTACGTTATGGGATACACGATAGAGCAGATAAAATGGTGTCAATTAAATGAAGCAGATATGTGGAGGTATTTTATTGATAATAGTCTATTATATGAGACAAATCCTCAATTATCTAGTCGATTCTTGACGGCGGCTCCTTTTTCTAAGTATTATTTAGATATTGATGGAGATAGTCCTGGTAGAACAGGAGCATGGTTAGGGTGGCAAATAGTCAATTCGTATATGCAAAATAATAATGTAACTTTGCATGATCTGTTTAATACAGATGCAAAAGAAATATTTGAAAAATCAAAATACAAACCAAAGAAGTAATGAGTAAAAATCACGTTTCTGATATAAATATTAGAGTAGAGTTAGATGATAATAAGATTCCAGATAAGATATTCTGGACTGCTGAGGATGGTGGTGTTAACGGTGCTGCAGCTAAGGCGATGTTATTATCTATTTGGGATCATAAAGCAAAAGAAACTCTGCGTATAGATCTATGGACTAAGGATATGCCTGTAGATGAAATGAAGAAATTCTTTCATCAAACATTAGTTGCTATGTCTGATACTTTTGAGAGAGCTACAGAAGATGAGAAGATGGCAGCAACAATGAAAGATTTCTGTGATTACTTTGCAGAGAAATTAGAGTTGATTGAGAAGTAATGAATATAAAAAAAAGCCCTTTAAAGAATTACTTTACAGGGCTTTTTTTTAAAAGGTTAAACTAGAATTACTTTGTAGTATTTAGCTAATGCTGATTCTGGGTTAAACTACCATGAGGTTACAACCTCTTATATCTGAATGGTCAAATCTTCCTAAGATTTCGAAAGAACCATCTTTATATTTCTTACCTAAGTCTTGTGTTGCTATAAATGAACATGAGTTTACATTTGCTAAGTCAATTACGTTAACTCCGCCTGTTTTTCCTTCTTCCACATAGGTAAGTGCATCTTCAGGATCACGTGTTAGGATATCCATCCATGGAGGACATTCAAAAATACCATCTCCGAAAGAGTATCCTTGAGAAAGTAATTCGGTCATTCCGTATTCTGAATGTATTTTTGATACGCCGAAACCGTCGCATAGTACTTTATGAAGCTCTTCACGTATCATTTCTTTACGTCTTCCTTTCATACCTCCAGTTTCCATAATAATCGTATTGCTAAGAGAGAACTTTTGCATTTCTATCATATCTAGTAAGGCATAGGTAACACCTATAAGTAAGACATTCTTTCCTTGTTTATCTAGATTGATTAGTGTTCTGGCTAGTTCCTCGTAGTTGTTTAGATAGAATCCGCTTTCAGGTTGATTAGATCCTTCTATTAGATCTTCTACCATATAGATAAGCGAAGAACCTTCCCTCTCTAGATAAGCTGGTAAAAGAGCTAGAACAACATAATCTTCAATGTTTCCATAGAAATGTGAGAATGCAGCTCTAAAACTGTATTCATAGTACGCTAAGTCTGTTACATGATGTTTACTTGTAATCATGCCTGTAGTTCCACTACTGGTAAAAGTAATCTGTATAGGATCAGTAGAACTTAGTATATCTCTACTTTTGAAAAATTCAATTGGAAGAAAAGGTACATCAGCGATAGTCTTAACTTGCTCAGGTGTTTTGTTGAGTAGATTACAGAATTGTTGATATATAAGATTATATTCATACTGGAATCTAAAAACTTTCATAGCTACTCTATGGAAGTCTTTTTTAGTTTGTATTTGTATGATTTCTTCAGGTCTAAACACGATGTATGATATTTAATTACAAAAATACAAATAAAAAAAGAGCATCACTTTCAGAGATGCTCTTTTTAAAAATATAAATCATTAAAATGTAATTCTTACTTAACTACTATTTTTCTAGTAGCAGTAGCGTTACTTTCTCTAATCTTCATTACATAAATACCTGCATTTACACTATAAGGTAGATTTAATTCTCTATTACTTACAGTGGTTGTAAATACTTTCTTTCCTACTACATTGTAAAGTTCTACTTCCTTAGGTTCGTTTTTAGTAGATTCAATGTACAATTTACCATTAGCCACAGCAGGGTTAGGGTAAATAGATAGCCCTTCAATATTCTGATTAGAATATTTTGGTTCATTATTGTAGCGTAAGCCACTTTGTGCAAATGCTGTGCTTCCGCCTAACATTGCAATGAACATCGTGATATAAAAGTATTTTTTTGCCATCTAACTAAAATTATGGTATAAAAGTAATTATTTATTGTGAGATAAAAAAACAAAAAAGTGCCTATTTTTTTTAAATAAGCACTTTTTTTTAACAATTTTATCTTTTTATTACTATAGACCTACTGTCCATCCTTTAGTCCATTCTGGTGCATTTACTCCATTTCCAGCTCCTTTAGCCTCACCAGCAGTGTATACTTTAGATACATCTACATCTTCACCTTTCGTGTTTTTACCAGTAGTAGCTTTACCTACGTTGATTAGTTTAACGTTGCTCAAGATTAAAGAACCATTCTTAACATTGTCAATTGTTTCATCATGCTCTACGTCAAATCCTACAGCATAAGATCCGATAACTACATCTGTAAGTTTTCCTTTAGTTCCTTCACGTAATTTCATTGCTGTACCTTTTCCATCTACAGCAGGTAATAATGTGATACCTGTGATTGTTGGGTTAGAATATGGGTCTGCTGCTCTGTTTTTAGAATTGTTGTCTGCTTCAATTCCTTTGTCAGCAGTTCCTGATTGTTTAGAGAACCAGAATTTATTTTCTTGTCCATTCCATCCTTCTGTCCAGTCGAATTGATCATCATCATTGTTAGTAGATACTAAGTATTGAGCGCTTACTGTTCCACCGAACCACTCAAATCCATCATCAGAACCTTCGTGTGCTTGTACATATTGGATAGTAGTTCCACTACCAACTCCGAATAATGAAAGACCATTAAATTCTTTCTCACTGTTGTAGTTTGCTCCTGAATATTCAATTCTTAAATATTTAATTGACCCAGAGTTATCATTGACTACTTTACCTCCATAAGTTAAGTCAGAAACTTCAGCTGTTGCTGATTCTGCTTTATTTATAGGTGCTCTACCACAGATAACTAAACCTCCCCAGCTACCTCTTTTCTTCTCAGCAGCAGTCATTACTACTGGTTTGTCTTTAGTACCTTCTATGAAGATTTGTCCTCCTTGTGCTACTGCGATATATGCCGATGTTCCTCCAGTTCCGATAATTGTTGTTCCAGCAGGGATAGTTAATGTACCTCCATCCTCTACAACTAATTTTCCTGTTAAGTTATATGTTTTAGTTCCGTCAAGAGTACGTTTTTCACCTTTCTTAACTGTTCCTTTGATTTCATTTGGGTTTGTAGTTGTTCCACCATCATTGTTATCATCACTAGATGAACAGCTTACTAATGTTAATGTTGCTACTGCAATTGCGAATCCTGATCTTAATAATTTTTTCATGTGTAATATAGTTTTTTATATGTTTGATACAAAGATGTATAGAAATCAGTTAGCGAGTGTTAAGTGACTGTCATTGAATAATTAACTATTTGTAATTTTAATATTAACCGTGTGTTAACTGTGTTAATTTGACGCTTTTTGAGTATTTAAGATTAAGTGAATATGAATAGCCTTAAGGGGGCTGTGTTTTATAGGTAGACATACTCCTTTTATTTTGTTTATTTCAAGATATACTATTGGATATAGGAGATAAAAAAAGCGAGAATCAAATGATATAATTCTCGCCTTTAGAAATTGGGGGTATTTGTGTTATATGCTTGTTTAGAAATTATAGTTTAAGCTTAAACTAAAGTTTCTTCCTAATTTGTAAGATCTCACTAAGACATCTTGCGTTAGGTTTTGTTGTTCTCTTTCGATTTTAGGATCTAATAAGTTCTTTGCATTTACTCCTATACCGAAGTTTTTATTAAACTTCATTTTAAAAGTGAAGTCTAGCATTCCGAATGCTTTATCTACTAGGTTACCACCTTGTTCTGTACCGATAGAATATAATTTATCAGAGAAGTGAGCATAAGACATTGTAGCCATTAAGTTCTTTTCTCCCCATTCTTTGATATAAGATAAGTCAGCGTTAAGTAAGAAATCAGAAGCTCCTGTAAAATTAGCATTGTCATGTGTAAATGAAGTAGATAAGTATTTATTCTCTTTATTTACTTTTTCGTTATCTAATTTTTGGTAAGTCTTCATGATAGAAGCATTTAAACCTCCTGTTATTTTATTTGTATTTACATCATCAAAGCTGAATAAGTTTTTGCGTACTTCGATTTCTACTCCTGTCGCATATCCATAATCACCAGTGTTAGCGTATGTAATGTCATTTGAAGAAGAGGCAGATACGATTTCATTGATTGGGTTTTTGATATACTTTCCAAATACCGTTGCCGAAACTACTTCATCATTTGTCGGGAAGAATTCCCATTTTAAATCAGCATTGTAATCATCAGAAGCGTATAAGTCTGGGTTACCTACTTTAATCTCTGTTACATCTTCGTAGATAAATCTTGCTCTTTCTTTAAACTGTGGTAATGTATATGTTTTAGAAGCTGCAAAACGCAAGTTGTTTCTGTCATCAACAGCATACTTTAAAGATAAGCTAGGTAAGAAAGCATTTTTGTCTAACGTGTTAGATGTCTTTTCTGAATCTAACTGTGTTTGCCAAGTTACTTTTTGAGTGATAGTTTCAAATCTCGCACCGAATGTACCTGATAATCTATCAGAGAATTTGTATTCAACGTTTGCAAAACCTGCATTTACAGTCATATCTCCATCATAAGTTTGTGGAAGTAATGCTCCTGGAGTATTTGATCCTCCTCTGAATGTATATGTCTCGAAGTATCCGTTGTTGAAGTTTTGTTGATTAAAGAAGTTGTCTAAAGCGTGTGGATTAATGTTGTTGTTATAGTCAGCATTAATTTGGAATACATACTGAGTAGCTTTAAACTCTCTATTCTTTTGACGTAGGTTATATCCTAAAGTCAATTTACCATTATATTGGTCATCACTATTCTTTCCGAATTTATAAGAAGCCGCAATATTAGCACTTACTTCATTCTCGATTAGATCTTCAAAATATCTATTGTTATCCGATCTTGAGTTAGTAGAGAATTCGTAGTTATCTTGTCCTTTAATCTTGTTTAAAGTGTACATCTGTCTGTCAGGAGTCTGAGCAGAAATATTATTAAGACCTAATCCCCAGTTAAGATCTATTTGATCATTAAGTTTATGGTCTCCTAATAACTGATTTACTAATAAGCGATCTTGTTTGTAATTTTGTCTTGTTAATAATGAACTCTCATAGTAGTCTTTTCTATCTGTAATATCTCTGATATATCCAGTATACTCATCTACCTTCTCTTGAGAACCATTGATTAATAACACATTGTATTTAATACTGTTGTTAGAGTTGATGTTATAATCAGCATTTAACATTGCAGTTGTATTTGTGTTGTATTCATAAGACTTCATATATAAGTCTTTTGTAAAACTGTTTTGTGCTTGTGCAGTACGGTTTACACCTTCTTTAAATTTATAATTATTGTCAAAAGATAAAGTAGCAAATAGATTTAATGAAGATTCTTTACCGAAGTAAAATGATTTACCACCGTTTAAACCTAAACTCATTCCGTAAGGAGATTTGTTTTTAGTTTGTGTTGAGTTTTTAAAACTAAAGTTATTTAAAGCATTGCTTGGTTGTTTAGTTTCAGAGAACCCGATAAAACTTCTATCTGACAATGCTCTGAATTTGTCTTCACCTACAGCATTTGTATTGATATTTGTTCCAACAGAAGCATTAAAGAAAGCTTCTCCACTGTGTTTTTTAGATATAATGTCAATATTTCCTCCAGCGAAGTCACCTGAGTTTCTTGCATTGTATGTTTTATCGATAGAGATATACTCTACGATATCTGTAGAGAATAAGTTAAGATCGATATTCTTTTTTTCTGGGTCATTAGATGCTAGAGGTAACCCATTAAGAGAAGTACTGTTATATCTGTCTCCTAATCCACGTACGAATATAGTACCTGAACCTTCTTGTTTAGATACTCCTGTTGTTTTAGCTACAGCAGATGCTACATCACTAACTCCTTTACGAGATAATTCTTGTGCACCGATCTGTTGTTTGATTTCACTAGAACGTTGTTGTTCTATAAGAAGTGCTGATTCTCTTGATTTAGAACGCGTAGTTTGTACTACTACTCCTTCTAGCTCAATGTGCTCTGATGTTAGAGCAATATTTATTAGTTTAGTTTCATTCTTTGCTACTGTGATTGTTTTTTCTTGAGTTACATATCCCATATACTGAAATTGTAAAGTGTATGTACCAGCTTCTATTGAAAGGTGGTAAGTACCGTCAAGTTCTGTGTTGACCCCGTTAGAGGAATTCTTGATAGCTACTGTTGCGTAAGCTAAAGCGTCGTGTGTAATGTCATCCGTTAATTTACCTTTGATATCAGCCTTCTGTCCATAGAATGAGGCTGATGCAAATAATAAGAAGATTACAAAATAATTTTTCATAGAATAAGTGTGTTGTATTATGTAGTGCAAAGAACTCGGTACTATGTGTCCTGAGTGTTATTCGAATTTTAATTTTTTGTGTATATTACGTTATCAAATTGTTAACACATTAAATAATTGTAAAGTCTATATTTATTAATGTATTATGCTCTATATTTGACCTAGAAAAACACACAACACAAGTATGAAAAATTCGGAGATTAAGATCCTTTTAGCTGATGATGAGCAAGATATTATTGATATCATCGGTTATAACCTTGAACAAGAGGGGTATCAAGTATTCACGGCAAGTAATGGAAAGCAAGCTGTTGAAGTAGCTAACACTAATAAACCACACCTTATTATATTAGATGTTATGATGCCTGAGATGGATGGAATAGAAGCATGCGAATTAATAAGAAAGAACACTGCATTAGCGAATAGTGTTATTACTTTCTTAACTGCTCGTGGTGAGGATTATTCTCAAGTAGCTGGCTTTGAAGCAGGTGCGGATGACTATATTACTAAGCCTATTAAACCGAAGGTATTAATGAGTAAAGTAAAAGCATTGCTTAGACGTGCACGTTTTGGTGAAGACAGTGGTTCTGAAGTTATTGAAGTAGGAGATATTAGAATAGATAGAGACGAGTATAGAGTATTTGTTCGCAAAGAAGAGATTGTATTCCCTCGTAAAGAGTTTGAATTACTTTATTTGTTAACTGCTAAACCAGGAAAAGTATTTACTCGTGATGAGATTTTAGATGCTGTATGGGGTAATGAAGTAGTAGTAGGTGGTAGAACTATCGATGTACATATTCGTAAATTAAGAGAGAAAATAGGAGATAACTACTTTAAAACTATAAAAGGAGTTGGATATAAATTCGACCACGCAGATTAATAAATGGCTATAAAATATAAGAGTTCTTATAAATTCGCAGTAAAGTCTTCACTCGCTATTACATTGATAAGCTTTATTGTAACCTTACCTATCGGAGCCTTTTACCTAGATATACCTTTCTGGGTAGTATTAGGCTATCTCGTTTTCTTATACACTGTTTCTTTTTTTATTCTTCAGTATCGTGTAGAACACTTTATCTACCGTCGTATCAAGAAGATTTATGACAATGTATCCCTATTAGAACATACAGATTTAAGAAGTAAAGCTGTTACTACAGATATGAAGACCCTTACAGAGGAGATTCAAAAGTTTGCAAAAAACAAGAAGATAGAAATCGAATCTCTACAAGTTAGGGAGGAGTATAGACGTGATTTTTTAGGTAATATTTCTCACGAATTAAAAACACCTCTATTCACTATACAAAGTTATTTAGAGACACTTCAGGATGGAGCTATTGATGATCTAAAGGTTAGAGATAGGTATATTGAAAGAGCTGCACAGAGTGTAGATAGACTTATTTATATCGTCAACGATTTAGATATGATTACTAAACTTGAGTCTGGAGATCTTCATTTGAATGTTGTTACTTTTGATATCGTGGAGACGATTAGACATGCGTATGATTTTCTTGACTATAAAGCGAAAAAGCGAAACATCTCTTTAATCTTCGATCTTAACTATAATAAACCTATTTATGTAGTGGGTGATAAAGAACGTATAGGACAAGTAATCACTAACCTTATTGATAACTCTATCAAATATGGGAAAGAAAAGGGGACTACAGAAGTCAGTATAGAAGATCTTGTGGATAATAAACTTATCGTGAGGGTAACTGATAATGGTACAGGAATTAAAAAAGAGAATGTCTCTCGATTATTTGAGCGTTTTTATCGAGTTGATAAAAGTGGTGCTCGTACTGTAGGTGGATCTGGACTTGGTTTATCTATCGTAAAGCATATTGTTGAAGCTCACGAAGAACATATTTATGTAGAAAGTAGCTTTGGTTATGGATCAGAGTTCTCATTCACTTTAGAGAAAGCATTAGTTGCTCCTTTAGATAATTAATTATCAACCAATCTTATATCTATTATCCTTGTATAAAATTAAAATAGGATAGTTTCACTATAATTACTTAATTTTGCGCAAATTTATAATGAAATATATCACGTGGGAAGCAAAAATAAACTAAAGCGATTTAGAGAAAACGAAACTTTTGATATTGTATATCAACCGACTAGAGAAGATATGATAGGTGAATTACCTCAAAAGGGTAATTGGGGGAAAGATGTATTTAAGAATGACAATCCTATTGTTTTAGAACTTGGATGTGGAAAAGGAGAATACACGGTAGAATTAGCAAAACGTTATCCAGAGAAGAACTTTATCGGTATAGATATTAAGGGAGCTCGTTTTTGGCGTGGTGCGAAGACTGCTGTAGAATCAGGAATGACTAATGTCGCTTTTTTACGTACACAAATCGAGTTGATTGAGCATGCGTTTGCAGCAGGAGAAGTTAGTGAGATTTGGATTACTTTCCCAGACCCTCAGATTAAATATAAACGTACTAAACACCGTCTTACAAATAGCGAATTTTTACAGCGTTATAAAAAAGTTCTTACTGCAGATGGAGTAATGAATTTAAAAACGGATAGTGAATTTATGCACGGATACACATTAGGACTTCTTCATGGAGAAGGACATGAAGTTATCTACGCGAACCACCACATTTATAAGAATGAGGGTGCACCAAGTGTAGTAACGGAAATCCAAACTTTTTACGAATCACAGTATTTAGAACAAAATAAACCTATAACTTACATTCAATTTAGAATAAAGTA
>JBOFGJ010000476.1:0-1577 GCA_051649065.1 Flavobacterium sp.
TGACAAAACACATTAGTAGCTTGAGGAACTTCTCCTAACCATAATTCTAGTATAAAATCTATATTAAAAACTAATGGCCCCACTATCAATAAAATTAAAAAATAAGAAAATTTAGAACTTTGAAACACTAAATTAAACATTCTTTCTTTATCACCAGATGCAAAAGATTTGATAATTTGGGGATTAACTGCCATTTGAAAATTAGTTACAAACATCTGTACTGCTCCTTGAATTTGCATCGTTATACCATAAGCAGCATTAACTACTGTGCCAAAGAATAAATTCAAAACCATATTAACACCTTGTCCACGAGCCACTGCAGCAAAATTACCAAACAAATTCCACCCAGAA
Source organism: Flavobacterium sp. (assembly GCA_051649065.1). Taxonomy (GTDB): domain Bacteria; phylum Bacteroidota; class Bacteroidia; order Flavobacteriales; family Flavobacteriaceae; genus Flavobacterium. The sequence goes on from JBOFGJ010000476.1 coordinate 352, forward strand.
TAGGCTAATAGTTCTCCAAAATACTCTTTATCATACTCAAATCTGTACTTACTTTCTTTAAACTGTCTTTGACAATACAATTGGTAAATCATTCTTATGACAAACGCAACAACAAATATCAAAATTGAGTATAATATCAATTTATCTTCTCCTAATATTAATATAAATACAATTGCTAATTTTAATCCTGCTTCTAAGATACTTACATAAGCATAAACCTTCATTCTTTCTCTAGCAATTATTAAAGCATTATAAGGAACCTGAACTATAGCTAATAGAAAGGTTAATATTGAAAACTGATAAACTACATTTACAGCATACAACCTATCATCAGGAAAAACCATTTTATAGTTAATATACCAAAGTCCAATAGTCTCAGCTAAAATCAATGCAAGAACAGCTATTAAAATATGTATGGTTAAAGTAGCACTAAAAGTTTTTCGCAATTTCTGTTCATCTCCTTTCCCAATATCAAAAGATAAATAACGTTGGGTAGCAGAAGACATAGCTGCATTAAAAAAACCTAACATAGCCACGATACCTCCGACTAGACTATAAATACCATAATCTGATATTCCCAATTGTTGTAATACTACACGAGAAGTATAAAGTGTAACTCCCATAATTAAAAACATACGGAAGTATAAGAACAAAGTGTTTTTCGCTATTGTCTTAGTATTAGACATATATTGGCTCTCCTAATCTTTTAAATATTATTACAATCTTTTATTTTTTCAATCTAATATATTTTTACATCATAGATTACTGCTAGCAAAGATACCGCAACTTTCAATATTAATCTTACGGAAATCCTCATCTCTATTACAATCTACCATCTACTACATCTCTATTCAAAATAGCTTTTGCATCATAAACAATACCTGGTTCATTAATAAAACTTCTCACATCTAGATCATTAAACTCTTTATGTGCTGTCATTAATAAAACTGCATTATATGAACTTGGCATAACACCATAACGATGATCTGTTCTCAAAAATCTATGTTCCTTCAATTTTTCTTCTGTTGTCATCACCTTTACCCCATACTCGTCTCTCACCCCCTCTACATTAACCCAAGGATCATATACATCTACTTCTATCCCGTAAGACACTAATTCCTCATAAATCTTCGCCACCTTCGTATTACGCGTATCAGGACAATTCTCTTTAAATGCAAACCCCAATAACAATACCCTAGAGCGACTTACATCAATCCCCTTTTGTA
>JBOFGJ010000477.1:0-1892 GCA_051649065.1 Flavobacterium sp.
GCTAATAAACTACTAATCATATGAATCCGTCCTTTCCTAAAACAAGTCCGATCATTATCGACAACCAACAAATAGCCATCCCTTCGAACATGTTTATAAGCCCTCCTGTGAAGGCTAGAGTCGCTAGTAATATACATACCAACAACCCTAAAACTAAAATAATCTTTAGAATATTATCCACTATAATTCCTCCACTGGCGGAAGTTGTATCACATAACCACCGCGACCTGGAACTACTCGAGCGTGTGACAAGTTAGTCCATCCATAGTTGTTATCTGTGAAGAATGACTCAATGCCGATCAAGTCTTTATAAGTACAACAAGTTACCTTACCATAATCATTTAACTCGTGTTTCATAGCATCTAACACTACCAACGCTTCATGGTGGTTGGGTAACATGTATTCTGGAATATAAACACGACCATCTCCACCTCGTTCATATCCACGTTCTACAATAGGTTGTTGGGTCTGTTGTGGTTGTGACTGTGGTCTATAATTACTTGTGTAATTCCGTCGAGGAGCTCCATAGTTACCATAAGAATATCCTGAAGAATATCCACCATTACGAGGAGGTATATCCTTACCATAAAGTACACTACGCACAGCACTTGTGATAGCCTCGTCTGCCATGTTACGAGCACTAGGAAGAATAATATCTTTAATTACCATGTCTCGTACACCTTTGAAGTCATCAGTCCCTAAGAATATCTTAGCCGTACGTGCTAATAGACTCTTCTTGTGTATAGTTGCTGGTTTACTTACTACTGCTTTGTGTTTTCGTTGTTGTGTTATTGTTGTTTCTGGCATTGTTTCTTCCACCGTTCTTTTTGATTGTGTTGGTACTTCATTATAATTCATTTGGGATTTCTCCTTTTACGAACAGACGAATTACGTCACATCTTTTTACTACATCTTGGTATGAACACCAATCTCTAACTTCATAATACTTGTGGTCTAGGTGTACGATTCCTCCTGCACGAACAATCTCACTAAGAACATCACTTACAATCCCGTAATCTGTAGGATATAAGTATACATAGAGATGTTCATTCTCAAACACCACTTCATAATCGTCTAAAATACACACTGTGTCTAAATTCATAATAAATCCTCCTGAAAAAAATTGGAGACCTAAGTCTCCGCCATTTAGAATTTTACTTTACTCCATAGTTTGGTTGTGATAATATCAGTCTTCTCATAATGTAGTGTTAGTAATACACAAGTAAGTGTCACTCCCGCTTTCATCAGATCAGCTTGATCGATCTTAAATAACCGTCTAGATTCTAGTTCTTGTCGAACCGCCTCTACAGCTTTTAATTCAATCTGCATCTCCTCAGAATTCGTACATTCTGACACATTCTTGAGGTATTTCTTTTCTACATCCTTCAATAACATAATATCCACTTTACGTTCTGCTAATTTCTTAAACATAATAATTCCTCCTGTTTCACTATGGTGTATGTTTTTTATGCGGTTTCAAAACAGGCTATTGCTAGTACAAAATCTCGCTCTAATTCCTCTGTTTTTATATAAGTTACTCGAATTGGTTTGTCACCTTCAATGAAATGGATCTCAATAGACTTATGTCCGTTGTTAATCACTTTCTCAAAATATAACACTCGCTTCGAGTTGATTGCTAGTTTTTCCTTAAACATTAATACTGCCATTTCTTTAACCTCCTAAAAATAAAAAGGGGAATTACCCCTAACGGTTTATTCTTCCGTTGGGATAACTCGTGCCTCTCCTGTTTCTTCATCTACATGATAGAATTCTTCTACGAATTGTCGTTCATCATACTCATACATCTCAAGTTCGTTGTTGTGTTTCTCAATAGCCTTGTAAGCTAGATAAGCTCCTCCTGTAACTCCTAGAACAATACCAAGTCCGATCAT
>JBOFGJ010000478.1:0-1368 GCA_051649065.1 Flavobacterium sp.
CAATCCCTACAGTAACAGGATGGGTAATTCAAGCAGGTGGAGCAGGAAACTTTATGCGTAATATGAATAAGACTGTATCTACTACTGGTAATGTGGCTACAGCAGGAGCAGGGGCAACAGTTGGTAATATTTCAGGGCAACTAATTAAAAAATAAAAAGTATTATGGAATTTAAATCACTTCGAAATATAGAAAACAGCTTTAAACAGATAAGACTTTACGCTATTGTATTTGCAGTAGTTTGCCTTATGGTTGTAGGATTCTCCATTTACAAAAGCTATGATTTTGCCAAAGAGCAACGAGAGAAAATCTATGTGCTTGACAAAGGTAAGTCACTCATGCTTGCTCTTTCTCAAGACGCTAGTATAAATAGGCCAGTAGAGGCAAGAGAGCACGTAAGGCGTTTTCACGAGCTATTTTTTACCCTCTCACCTGAAAAAGCAGCCATTGAGGGGAATATGCAAAGAGCATTTAATCTATCAGATAAAACCGCTTTTGACTACTACAAAGACTTACTTGAAAAAGGTTATTACAGCAGAGTCATTTCAGGAAATATCCAGCAAAGGGTAGAGGTGGATAGTATTAAGATCGATTTTAACGCCTATCCCTATAAGACATTGACCTACTCAACTCAGTATATTATCCGATCAAGTAACCTAACTAAAAGGAATTTAATTACAAGTAGCCAGCTTGTTTCGGCTGTACGCTCAGATAATAACCCGCAAGGGTTCATTATCGAAAAGTTTACAGTTGTAGAGAACAAAGACTTAGAAGTTGTTAAACGCTAAAAAACAAGATTATGAATAAGCTACAACTTCTAAGAGATAGTTATTCTAGTAGACTTAAGGTCTACTGGAATAACCTCTCTATAAAAAGACAACGAGTTTTATTACTTACCGCTTTTACTCTCTACGGGATTGTTTGCCTTTTTATTGTAAAGACAAGCTTTACCTCTAAAATAAAGCAGGCAACAAGTAGGCAGAAACAAAGTAATATAAAACCAGTTAAGTATTTGCTTGATAGGCAAAAAATAGAATTACACCCAACTATTAAACTAAAACATTATGAATCAAGATCAAACATCAAATAAAATCCACCAGATAGAGAAAGTACCCAAAGAAAATAAGGCAATTCAAAATTTGATAGAAAAACACAAAAAGCACATTGTCTTTGCTTTAATGGGGATTGTGTTTTTAGGTGTGATGTACCTTTTGTTTAAACCAGTAGAGAAAGAACTTATCACTCACAATGATTCCGTTCCTGAGGCAACAACTAGCGCTATGCCAACAGATAAAGTAAAAGCTTATGAAAAGGAGCTATGGGAACAAAAGCAGCAAGAGAATGAAAATCAGATTCACTCCTTAGCAGA
>JBOFGJ010000479.1:0-1203 GCA_051649065.1 Flavobacterium sp.
CAGAAGAGGAAAAAGTATTAAAGATAATGCTTTAGCTCATCGAAAGCACTCTTACTTATTAAAGCTTGATTTAGAAAATTTTTTTAATAGTATTACACCATCATTATTTTGGAATGTTTGTTCAAAAGCAGGTGATTTACCTTGTAAAACAGATCAAATATGGATTGAAAAGCTACTTTTTTGGAATTTAAAAGGCAGGTTAGTACTCAGTGTTGGGGCTCCAACTTCACCTCTGGTATCTAATTTTTGCATGTTCTATTTTGATGAAGCTCTTACTAAATACTGTAAAGGGGAAAGAATTTCTTATACCAGGTATGCCGACGATTTAACTTTCTCTACTAATTCGAAAGATATTCTGTTCTCGCTTCCCTCAAAAGTCGAACATTTACTACAAGAGCATTTCTCTGGCGATTTTTCAATTAATCAAAGTAAGACTGCATTTTCTTCAAAAGCTCATAATCGTCATGTTACGGGTATAACTATCACTAATAATGGAACTTTATCTCTCGGACGTGAGCGTAAAAGGTATATCAAACATAAAGTTCACCAATTTAAGCTTAAAAAATTGGATGATGACGAGATAAAGCATTTACAAGGCCTTCTGTCATTTGCAAAACATGTAGAGCCACTTTTTTTAGATTCATTAAGTAAAAAATATTCAAACTCTGTGATGAAAGAAATTTTCGAGGCGAAAAATGAACAAAGAAGCTAAAGAAGCTAAAGAAGTCAGAGATAATAAAGTTAATAAAAGTAAGAAAGATATTACTGATTTGGAAAGAAGATTTAATAAGGGCGATGTCTCAGCTGGTTATAAGTTATATTTATTGTTTGAGAATGGAGTCAGTGAAAAGAGTGCTGATGGGAGTTTAGATTATATAATCGAAAATAATCCGGAATTAGCTAGTAAATATTTGTTAGAGTGTGAGCGTGAGATTAATAAGTCATCCTCACTTGGTAATAGTAGGTCTGTAGATAATAAAGTTCATTTAGCAAATTTAACATTTTCTGACTTTAGGAAATTTAAACATTTAAAAGTTAAATTTGATAATAAGTTAACCGTAATCATTGGTGACAATGGCTCTGGTAAAACAACAATAATTGATGGAATATCAAAAGCTATTAGTTGGGTTGCTAGTAATATTGTTAAAAAAGGTGGTCGAGGAAAACTCGTCACTGATCTCGATGTTAATATTAGTTCACGGA
>JBOFGJ010000480.1:0-5510 GCA_051649065.1 Flavobacterium sp.
TTAAATCATACGATTTAGCTCATGGAGGTAGTCAGTATGGATGGAGAGATCCATGGGGTAGTCTAATGCTTGTACATGCTTTACCTGCTTATATGCCTGTAAATCCTGATGGAAATGCACTATGGCGTACTGAACTAAATAATTATACTGTTGGAGATGGATTCTTTGCGGCGTTATTGCATGGTAAGTCTAATAGAGAAGCTAGAAAAGATGAGTTTTCTACAGCGAATACTTTTCACTTTCACCCTATTAAGGATTTAGATGTTTATGCTAGTTATGACTATCGCAAAGGAACTAGAGGGATAAGTGAGCGATCAACTAAAGTCCCTTATTCAATATTTCCTGAGCAAGTTGAATATTTTGGTGTTAATCAGTTGAGTACTAATAATCGTACAGAGACTTATAATGCTATTAATATTTATGCTAATTATAAGTATTCTCTAAATCATCATAACTTCGAGGTGATGGGTGGATTTAATCAAGAATATTTTAAAAGTCAAAGTATATTAGCGAGTATCCAAAACTTGATTTCGGATGATTTAAATGATGTCGGTCTCGGTTCTTCTAATCCAGAAGTGACAGGTAGTGCTTATGATTGGGCATTAAGAGGTTACTTCTATCGTCTTTCTTATGATTATGCGGGTAAATACCTAGTGGAGTTTAATGGACGTTATGATGCAACTTCTCGTTTTCCAAAAGAACAACGTTGGGGATTCTTTCCTTCCTATTCTGTGGGATGGAATGTAGCAAATGAACCATTCTTCAGAGATAATTTGACTTTTTGGAATCAGTTTAAAATTAGAGCCTCTTATGGTGAATTAGGAAATCAAAATATAGGTGCTTATGAGTATATACCTACTTTAAACAAAGCTATTGATAGTGGTTACGCATTAGAGGGGGCTAAGTTAGACTACATGACTGCACCTGCTTTAAATCCTAAAGAGATTACGTGGGAACGTGTGGAGACTTATGATGTAGGTGCTGATTTAGCTTTCTTTCAGAATAGATTAAAAATGTCTTTTGATTATTTTCAGAGAGATATCAAAGGGATGTTGACAAGCGGTCGTACCTTGCCAGCAGTATTAGGAACAGGTGCTCCACGTGAGAATGCCGCTAATTTACGAACTAAAGGATTTGAATTAAGTACTACATATTCAGATTCATTTAAACTTGCAGAAAAAGAATTTAATTTCTCAATTACAGCTACTTTGGCTGATTCTAAGACACATATTACTGATTTCTCTAATCCTAAAGGTATATTGACTGATTACTATAAAGGAATGGAACTTGGTGAGATATGGGGGTATGAAGTAGGCGGCCTTTTCTCAAGTGAAGAACAAATCAAAAATCATGCTGATCAATCTAAAGTTTCATCTTATATCTATTCTTTAGGCGGATTAAAACCAGGTGATGTCATGTTTATTGATCGCAATGGTGATGGCAAGATAGATAACGGTGAGAATACGTTAGAAAATCATGGAGATCTAAAAAAGATAGGAAACACTACACCACGTTATTTGTATAGTTTTACCCTTAGGGCTGAGTGGAATGGTGTTGATATTTCTGCATTTTTTCAAGGTGTAGGGAAACAGGATTGGTATCCTAATGAAGAGAGTAGAGTGTTCTGGGGAATGTATAATCGTCCTTATGACTCTTTTATTCGTCAAGATCTAGCTAATGATATTTGGTCTCCAGAGAATCCTAATGGCTACTATCCTCGTTTAGTAGGATATACTGCTTTAGGAACGAATAGACAGTTAGGAGTGAATAATGATCGCTATATGCAAAGCTTAGCTTATCTAAGATTAAAGAACATGACTATAGGATATACACTTCCTCAATCTTTCACAAAACGTGCGAATATAGAGAAAATACGTGTTTATGTATCAGGGGAAAATCTATTCACCTTTACAAGTCTTACTGATTATATCGACCCAGAAGCAGCTAGTAATAGCTTTAATTTTAATAGTCCTAGTTCTGCTAAGACACGTTCAAGTGCTCAAAATTATCCATTCTCAAAGATTCTTTCTTTCGGAGTTCAATTAAACTTTTAAGCTTACAAAATGAAAAAATATAAAACACTTCTTTTTGCCACTTTATTGGCAACTTGCGCTACTTCATGTAGTGAAGATTACCTTGATAGGACACCTCTATCAGAAGTAACAGGAGAAAACTTCTTTCAGAAAGAGAGTGACTTAATACTATTCTCTAATTCGTTCTATCGCATGTTTCCTTCGGTTTCAATCTATAATGGCGATAATAGCAGTGATAATATTATCCAAAGTACTCTGTCAGAAGAGATGCGTAGTGCTCGTACGGTTCCGACCACAGGAGGAGGTTGGTCATGGGGAGATTTGCGTAACATTAATTATTTTTTGGCAAATTATGAGAGAGTTCCTGATAAGAATATAACGAAGCATTATGGTGGATTAGCCAAGTTCTTTAGAGCGTATTTTTATTTTGAGAAAGTAAAACGGTTCGGTGATGTGCCATGGTATGATTATGTGATTAATCCTAATGATGCTACCTCATTAGAGAAACCACGTGACCCACGTAATGTAGTGGTTGATAATATAATGAAAGACCTAGACTACGCTATTGAGAATATGAAGTCTGCCAAATCAGCTTATAGAATCTCTAGATGGACGGCTTTAGCCCTAAAAGCGAGGGTAGGACTCTATGAAGGAACTTATATGAAATACCGCGGAATAAAGGGATATGATAAGTATTTGAACCAAGCTGTAGCTGCTGCAGAGCAGTTAATAAAGGAGTCTGGATATAAGTTATATTCTACAGGTAAGCCTGAGAGGGATTATTTAAATCTATTTGCTTCCCATACAGCTATTGATCAGGAAGTGATTTTAGCGAGAGAGTTTTCTACTGAACTCAATGTAAAACACAATGTGAATTATTATACTATAACTTCTTCTTATGGGAGGCCTAGTATGCCTAAAGATTTAGTGAATAGTTATCTGATGGCTGATGGTACTCGTTTTACAGACAAACCCAACTACAATAAAATCCAATTTGCTGAAGAAACTAAAAATCGTGATCTAAGATTGTCTCAGACTATTCGTACACCAAAATATACTAGAATAGGTGCTAATATAGAGTTAGCTCCAGACCTTTCGGCTGCTGTTACTGGATATCAACTTATCAAGTATGTAACCGAAACACAATTTGATACCAACAGTGCGTCGATCGTAGATTTGCCTTTGTTTAGATATGCAGAAGTTCTTTTAAACTATGCAGAAGCTAAAGCAGAACTAGGTACATTAACACAGTCTGATATTGATAATTCTATTAATGTGATTCGCGCTCGTGTTGGAATGCCAAATTTAAATATGGCAACGGCTAACACTAATCCTGATCCATATTTGGCTAGTCAGTATAGAAATGTCTCTAATGATAATAAAGGTGTAATCTTAGAGATTAGAAGAGAACGCCGCATAGAGCTTTATATGGAAGATCACAGATGGGACGATATTGTGCGATGGAAAGAAGGACAAAAGTTAACTCAGCCTATCGAAGGAATGTATTTCCCTAGTACAGGATCGTATGATTTAGACCAAAATGGTACAATTGATATCCATTTATACGATGGTCAGAAACCAAATGAGAACGTTAAAGGAGTGTATTACGTTAAATTAGGAAGAGATTTAAACTTGAGCCCTAATAACCTTGTAGAACCACATCCAACATTCAGAAACAGAACATTTAAAGAGGAGAAAGATTATTTGTATCCTATCCCTGTTCAAGAATTACAATTAAATACTAACTTAAAACAAAATCCAGGATGGTAAAAAATATAGCTTTATTATTGGTACTCGTTACAGCTAATTTATTTGCTCAAAATCAGAAGCCAGAAACCTTAAAGACTATGTCTTTTAACGTGAGAATGGACACTCCTAAAGATGGTGTGAATCAATGGAGTAACAGAAAGGATTGGGTAGGTGAGATCGTTCGTTTTAATGAAGTTGATATCGTTGGGATGCAAGAAGTTACTTACGGACAATTAGTTGATTTACAAACATTGTTGCCTAATTATAATTTCGTCGGAGAAGGTAGAGAATCAGGTAATAAAGGAGAGTTTAGCCCTATATTTTATGCTAAAGATCGCTTTAAATTACTTGATAGTGGTACGTTTTGGTTAGCTGAAGACCCTACCTCGAAAGGAATGGTTTCTTGGGATTCATCTTTACCTCGAGTGGCTACTTGGGCCAAACTAGAAGATCGATTAACGAAGCGAAATTTAGTATTTGTCAATACTCATTTTGATCATAAAGGGAAGTTAGCTCGTGAGAAAAGTGTAGAAGTGATTGCAAATCAATTAAAGTTGATTGTAAAAGATGAAAGTGTTATCCTTACTGGTGATCTAAATCTACCACCTACTGATCTACCTTATCAGAAAATTATTGAACTTGGGTTTCTAGATTCAAGAGAATTAGCTACTAATCGCGCTGAGTTAGGTTTTACATTTAATGGGTGGAATATAGAAGCTAAACCTACTAGTCGAATTGATTACATATTTACCAAGGGAACTGATTTAGCTCCGTGGAAATATCAAGAATTAGATATCCAACGTGGAGTTCGTTTTGCTTCAGATCACTATCCTGTAATGACAGAATTCAGATGGGTTAGTAAAGTTGATTATCCTCAAAAAAAAAAGAAGAAGTAAGACTACTTAATTATAATGTACATCACTTCGTAGCGGCGAATGATACAGACCATTTTGTGGATATAAACTCACTTGCTATGCTTGTAAATAGTTTAGAAGTTGATATTATCACACTTCAGGAGTTAGATGTTAATACTAGAAGATCAGGAATCACATTAAATCAGATAGAAAAGTTTGCTGATCGCACCCGTATGTATTACAAATTTGGTAAAACAATAGACTTTGATGCAGGAGATTATGGCATAGGTATTTTATCGAGATATCCGATAGTGAATAGCACATTTTTTCCATTGCCTTATACTGTTGAATCAGAAGAAAAACGCGGTTTGTTAGTTTGTACATTAGATCTTGGAGATGGTGCGTTATTGTCCGTTGCTACTACCCATTTGGCTAGTCAAAGTAATGAAAGTAGAGTATCTCAGGCTAATGAAATTATTAAAATTAATAATGCGGTCAAAATAGATCTATTGACAGGTGATTTTAATGCCACTCAAATAGAAAGACCTATTGATATTTTAAAGAAAGGATTTGACTTTGATTCTCGTTTTAAAGAGCAATTAACTATTCCTACAGTGAAGAGTAGTAAGAAAATAGACTTCATAGTAAAAAGAAAGAAAGCTAAACTTAATATTCATAGACAAGCAGTTTTTGCATTAAATAGTTTGTCTGATCATAATATGATGATAAGTGATTTTAAGGTTTTAAAAGAGAGTGATTCAGAGTAGTTTTTTTTTCATATAGACTATATCCATGAGTATAAAAAAGCAACCGAGAGGTTGCTTTTTTTGTGTAGAATAGTTTGTAAAAAAACAAAACCTCTTTTAACGCGCTA
>JBOFGJ010000481.1:0-3294 GCA_051649065.1 Flavobacterium sp.
AATAATGACTTGTAGTGATTAATAAAATGGAATTTGTGGTCAATTGTTAGAGCTTATCAGTTTACTTCTTCAATTTTAAATTGCTTAATAATGAAGAAATTAAAGGTTTAAATGTATATATTTGTGTCACTTGAAATTCCAAAATTAGTCATTAATTCCTGACCAATATTCTAGGTCAAATCTCCAAAATCAAAGCTTCGTTGTTTTTATTTTACCCATAGCTGTTTTTAAGCTATTTTGGTTTGGGTGAGTCCATAGTGAGTCCGTAATGAGTCCGTAGTGACTCCGTTAAAACAAGCTTTTTAATGGAGTCACTATGGATACACGATGCTGTCTATGAGCATTCATACGGAAAGAGATAGCAGTTTTAGTAATGCGAATGATTGATGAAATGTGGGCATGGGATAAGATGTTTAACCTAGAATCAGCATTAGCCAAATACTACAAATAGGTAGCTTTGAACCTCAAGTCTCATTTTTGCAAAAGCAAAAAAGAAAGGCAAGCTGTGATTAGTAGCTTGCCTTGTGATTATCTGATTTCGATAATTTTATCTTGATCTACACGGTTTTTAGGAGTGATAGAAGGTTGATTGGTATCTTCATTATCTCTGTATCCAATAGCTACAGCAAAAGTGCTCTTATGTGTTCCAGCAGGATTAAGTAACTTATCATACTCTACTTTGTCGATACCTTCCATTGGCGTGGCATCTATTCCCATAGTGGCACAAGACGCTAAAAAGAAACCTAGCGAAATGTATACTTGGTTTTTTAACCAAGCTTTAATATCTTCTTCAGGCAGTGGTTTTACGAAGCCTTCGTAGAAAGCCTTATTACCTTCTTGTGCATTATAGATACTTTGGTTTTCGAAAGCTTCGATGCTGTCAAATACACTGAAGACCACTAGGTGACTAGCGTCTTTTATCTTCTGTGCATTAAAATACGAAAGGGAAGCTAATTCACTTTTTACACTTTCACTTTCAACGATGGTAAATTTCCAAGGTTGGCTATTGATAGACGAGGGACTAAGATTTAAAATTTGTTTTAATTGTTCTATTTTGTCCCCGTTTACTTTTTTGGTTGGATCGTATTTCTTAGTGGTGTATCTACTCTTAGCAATTTCTAAAAAACTCATTTTGTATTGTATTAGATTAAACTATCATTTTTATAGTTGCAAACTTAAGTATAGTATTTTACCTTTGCAATAACGGTCAAAAAGTATAGTAACTGATGTATAGTATAGATGATAAAGAATACCCTTGTAGTACAAGTGTGACTATGAGGTTTATAGGAGGGAAATGGAAGGCTGCAATTATAAAATATCTTGTTGAAAAAAAGAGATATAGTGAGCTCAGAAAAGATTTGGTTAATATCACAGAGCGCACCTTGAGTTTACAACTTAAGGAGTTAGAAGCCGATGGTATTGTGATTAGAACAGTGTATACTACTAAGCCTCCTTTAAGAGTAGAGTATGAATTATCTGATTTTGGAAAAACATTGCTTCCTCTTATTCAGACAATTTCTGATTTTGGAAAAGAGATTATTAAGAATAATGACAAGGTGAAGGTGATCAGTCCGTCTCCTTGTTCGATAGAATAATTAGAAAGGATATTACAGATGTGTAGTATCCTTTTTTTTTGATTCTGTGTTTAGGGAAAGAGAATAAATAGTATTTTAGGTGTTTAAACCTAGATTAAGCATTAGCCAAATACTGCAAAGTATTTCTACTTCATATCTCTTTCATTTATTCTAAAACCATACTACAGTATGCTTTTAGAATAAATTCAGAGCTATTTTGTATAATAACTTTTCGTTTATATGTCTATCGCTTAATCTGGGTTAAAATTGAATGGGTTATGGAAAAAGATAAAGAAGCTTACGTTTTTAAAGGGTACGCATTAGAGGAGGTGGGTTTTACTATTGAAGATTTTGTGAAAGAATATGACTTGCCTTTAGATCCAGTAGCGCTTTTAAAGGTTCGAAATATTACCGAATTGATAGAACTGCTGGTATGTACTTTTCCCCAAACGAGAACAGAAGGGTGTACTAGTCAACAGGCTTTTTATAAGTTTAGAGATGCTATTACTAAAAACGGAGGCAGTCAGGATATAGTGCCAAGTACTCTGTTAGAAGAGGTGTTTCCTAAGCTCAACCGCATTGAGAATGTTAAAGAGGTAGAAGAGGAGTTGGGGTTTAAGCTATCTATCTTAAAGCCGAAGGAATACAAAGTTTTATTGTTGTGGTTGCTCTTTTTTATTTTAGTCATTTTTATTTTTTATCAACAATTCCTTCTAGCGGCATTAGGTATTGTGGTGTTATATTTTTTTAGAGGAATTGTATTTGCAAATGGAGAGGAGTTTAGAGTAGATACAGTAGGAGAGGTTGTTGAAAAAATGAGTCGACAGAATTATCTCGACTGTAGACGAGAAAGAGAAACTATCAATGAAAAGGAGATTAGAAGTATCATCATTTATTTTTTTACAGATAAGTTAGGTTTGACAGAAGAAGAGTTCTTGAATGCTAAGTTCGGATAAGATAAACGTATAGATTATGAAGAAATATTACATACCTGGAATGATCAGTATCATACTGCTGCCGCTTATGTGTATGTGGTATTTTAGTTATAGAGGATTTTTAGTTCCTTCTACAGGAATGGAAGTTTATGTAGAGAATAAAGGGGAGTCAGAAGGATGTGGCTCTTATGAAAGATATATTCCTTTTAAAGGGATTGAGTTTAACTCTTATGAGTTTATTGGCAACCAAGAATATGATAGTCAAATAGTTCTTAATGTAGGAGAAAGAATAAGGGAATTGATTTCTAAGAAAGATAGCTTACATGGTCTTAGGTTTATATTGAATGATGGTCCTGATTATGCTCGTTATATTGAGGTGTTAAACCTTTTAAAGGATAGTAAAGGAATGGTAATGATTTATCCAGATAGTATTAAGTATGTTAATGGATATTATACTGAAGATGGGTATAGAGCTTTTTTAGGAGATAGTGAAAAAAACATGTTTTTTATAAGTGAAAATGATAATACAAAACAGGAAAAAGCATCAAATAATCTGATAAACATTATAGAATTAATAGGAAATTATAAATACCTTTTAATTGCTAGTTTCTTATTATTAGTCGTTTTTGCTTTTAGAGATTACATTCCAATTAGTAAAAACAGAGAGAAAAAATAACAAAGTCGGATATCATCAGATATTCGACTTTTTTGGTTTTAGGTTATAGGTGAGATTCTTTGTGTTTCAGAACACACTAAACAGATGTATTTGATATCTACGATTGAGG
>JBOFGJ010000482.1:0-1256 GCA_051649065.1 Flavobacterium sp.
ATTATGATAGGCAGAACATCGAGAATGGACTATATGGTTTTAATGCTTGTTTGATTGGAGTAGCCCTTATGTTTTACTTCGAACCAAGTATTTGGGTCTATGTGTTAATGCTACTTTCTTCTGTTGTTTCTACAATTATTATGAACTGGGCAATTAAGAGAGAGTTACCAGCCTATACGTTCCCATTTGTGATCTTTACATGGATATCTTTGTTTATTTTGAGTATTCCTGATTTGGCTATTCGCTCTGTGCCTGAGCACTTTGTAGATATCGAAGAGTTAGATGACTTCTTGATTCAAGGACATGCCTTTGGACAAGTTCTATTTCAAGGAAGTTTTGTTGCAGGGGTAGTCTTCTTTTTAGGAGTATTTATCAGCCGTCCTATTCAGGCACTGTATGGCTTTGTTGCAGTTATTGTGAGTGTTTATATTTCGCACAGTAGCCATGCGTCTAACGCCTTGATTAATGAAGGAGTCTTCAGTTTTAACGCTGTATTATGTGGTATAGCCATGGGAGAAGATAAAGTAAGAGCAGGTATGTATGTGCTAATTAGTGTGATTATTTCTACTTACTTTGATATCTTTATGATTAAGTATGGATGGACTACCTTGACGGTCCCGTTTGTATTTGCGATGTGGGTTATGTATCCAATTAAGCGTTTAGATAAGTGGATTGTACTCAAGTTAGAAGAGTTGGGTGTCAATCAATTTATCAATAAAATGTTTTACAGTGAAACAGAGCAAGGGGTAGAAAATAAAGAGTAAGAAATATTGGCAAGATATTGGCTATATCTTCTTGATTATTAATAAACTATTTTGTAAAATTTGCTTTAAAATATTAGGGTTATAAAATGTCAAAACCATCTATTGAAATATTAAACAACTATCAGTATAAGAAGTTGTTTTTACCTCATTTAGACGATAGTTATTTAGAGAATGATAGCAAAATACAAGTTTATCGTTTGGAGGACTATCTAAGAGGTATTTTAATGCCTGTGATTCCTTATCGTACAACGTTTAACTTTATGATAATGTTGACCGAAGGGGAGATGATGCAGTATTTAGATAGTGGTGCATATACATTGACTAAAAATGAAATCATCAATGTAAAAAATGGTAATATCACAGCTACTTTATCCATATCTGATGATATCAAAGGGTATTTTATTGTATATGAGAATGAAGTTATAACAGATATTTCTTTGGGAACGAATGACTTGAAGTTCTTTACCATGAATCCTTATGTGAAGCTGAATG
>JBOFGJ010000483.1:0-1203 GCA_051649065.1 Flavobacterium sp.
GTCTGCATTAGCCAAACAGTTCTCTATCTCACATAAAAAATCGCCTTTCCTATTTGCTGATATTGATTCTAAAATAAAAGATATAGTAAGAATTATAACTCCCAGATTCTGTCTATTACCATCCTTATATTTAATATACGGAATACTTGGCAAGCTTTTAGGCAAATAATAATTATAAACAACAGCCCCATGCGCACATCTATTTCGAATATGAACTAATCCTTTAAACACCTTTTCAAAGGTTCCAATAGGTTTAAGGTTATAACAGTCCATAATACGCTTCTTTACTTCGTCACTAAGTAAAGCTTCATAAGTCTTAAATACAGTCCCAAATGGAAAATTCTCGAAAGTTTTCCAAGCTGGTGCATATTCATCTTTAGGATACTTAGCATGGTGTTTCTTAATAACACTGTGTTTCTCCTTAAAATCCTCATTATAATAGTTATCAAAAGCATCAAGATACTTAGCATTCATCACCTCCCAATCCACAAACCAACACCCTTTTCCTTTGTTCATTAAAGACCCGTAATAAACAAGTTTTGTTCTGAAATTCACCTCTATTCTATTGAGATACTTAATCAAGATATAGCGAATATCATTATCAAGATAGTACAAATCTACTATAGTTTTAAAATTCGTATTAGCTACAAAAGTTTCTTTATCCTTCTGTTCACGATTTATAAAATCAAACCAATAAAAACCTAACCTATAGTACCCAATATCTAATAGTATCTCCTTTACCTTAGATTCTTCATAACCCTCAAAAGACATCCCTCTCTCCTTCAATATTGCTATTTGCTCCTCTACTCTCGTCGCCTTTATTCCCATATACAGTAATCTATTTTTTCATTCCTATCAAATATACTAAAAAACAAACTACTTAATAAACATACAAAACACTACTTCATAAAGAATAGACTTTCTCTATATCAATGATTTCTACCTGCTACGCAATAGTCTCCTGACTTTGTGTTATTTTATTATTTAGTGAATATAAATGAAAGCTATTCGACAACTAAAATCTCATCAAAATAATCTTGAGTGCCACTCAACACATCAAACTCCTTATACATAGCAGTTGGATATTCATTAATTAATATAACATTGTTGTGATAAGCATATTGGGTTTTTTCTCCTCCTGGATCAAGGCAAAACAACTTAGTAAGATTACCTTCTTCATCCTTTTCATATCCTATAGCTACT
>JBOFGJ010000484.1:0-3098 GCA_051649065.1 Flavobacterium sp.
ATTAAAATCCCATACCTCATCTATAGCAAGATTCAAGAAGTCTGGTATATCTACCACACTCAAATAAGCCTCTACATTTCTCTTATAGATCAACCGTACATCGTAGTCACTGTCTGTAGAAGCAAAGCCCCAAGCCCTACTCCCAGACTCACAAGCATACAACACTTGTATATTGTTTGCTTCTTCTATTTCCTTTATCTTTTTTAATATTATCTCTTTCATAGCAATTCCTTTTAAGTTAACAGTTCACAGTCCGTAAACTGTGAACCGTCCACTGTTAACTAAACAACGCTGTCACATTTGCAGAGTTGATAGCCCAATTCATATCATACACCTCATCAGCTTCTTCTATCGACTGCACTATTTCTATTCCTTGTGCTTGTGCTTTAATCGTTAGCAAGTCTGCTACCTTAGTTTTAACTCTTAGTTTATTTAATAATGCCGTAACTGTCTCTTCATTTAAAGAGCTTATATTTTGCCCACTAAATGCCATTTCTAACCATATAATCTCTTCACTTTCTACATCTAACACCCCAAAAACTAATCCTTTAGATAGGCTATTTACAACACGTACTTGATGAATTACAGCCGAAGGGTCATAAGCAACACCTTTATTGTCAGAAACTTTCATAGGATACTTAGAGTCCATCCATCCTATAACTAAGTTAGGAGAGATAGTCCCATTACTATATGCATTACATGTAAAGGTTACGTATTTTGCCTTTGCTCTCTTTAAAGCCATCACATCTATATTGATATATTCTGCAGTCCCTATCTGATTAGGAATACTTCTAACATCTCCACTATGATTACACCCAGTAACTACAAGATGATAATAACTACACACCTCTACACGATCTGAATAGGTAATATGACAGCTCAAATCCATATCTAAATGCTGAGCAGGTAATCCTACTCCCCATTGCATAAACAGTCTTACTTCTCTTCCTTCTAATGGAAATTTAGTTCCCATTAGTGCTGTAGGTAAGTCCTGTACACTTTCACTTCTATCTCCTATAGCCAAAGGAATATTATATAATTCCTCACTGATGTACATTGTCTTAGCTGTTGTAGTTTGCAAAGAGAATCTTCTCATTACCTCAGCTGTGATATAGAATTTTAATGTATCTATCATATCTTTCAGAGTAGTGACATCATAAGCTTTCACCCATTGATTCACTGGTATTCTCTTACTTACTCCTCCTAATGGCTTAACTACCCTTGTCGCTATTGGATCAAAATAAGTATCTGCATACATATCTAAAGTCAACAACAATCTCATAGGTACTTGAGCAATCACTTCTGAGAAATGCATTAAGGTATTATCTGCTCCAAAGAACAACATATTAGCAAATAGAGAACGAGCAAATAATCCAGGACGTTGCTTTAACAAAGAAAAAGTTGACTCTGCATCTCTTTTTAATCTATAATACTCTATTCTACCAGCTGTCACAGTATAAATCTGATTATAGAATACATCTAACAACTCTGCTAATTTTTCAAACCCTTCTCTCTTACTATATTCTGCCAAACGCAAAGCACGTATAAAGCGAACCCACATTCCACGCTTAGGATGCATATTCTCACACATTAACTCAACATTCATAGTCATCTCATTAAGCCAAGTAGCCACCATTATACACTCTTGTCTTGTGTACTTTAACTTTAAATTGTCTTTTACTTGTACCTTAACCTTTGCACTTGTATCGAGTCTTGTAGTAATATGTTTATTGTTATCTTCTTGACGAGCGATTATAGTCTTAGGTAATATCAATTGTAAAAAGCCCGTCTTTTTATACCACAAATACCTCATGATATCAGTAGGTGTTTTTACTAATTGACCTGCTTCTATTACTTTTTCTTTCTCTATATAGTAGTCTATCATTAGCATCATTGTCTCTTTCATCACTACTTCTACTTTTGGCAATTCGTATACTGACAACAATAACTTCAAAGAATCTATCTGTGTTGCATCCAAAGCCGTTTTAGATTGTATCAAAGAAGTCAAATAATCTTTAGCCTCTTGTTCTTGCCACAACGTCAATACTCTTAACTTACTACCTGCTCCATTTAATTCTAATGTTTCAAAATCAAGTGGAGTCCCACAGAACGGACATCCGTTATACTGATCTAATGGAAACACTAATCTTGGTATGTAATGACCACATTTACCCATGTTCCCTTTTTCTGTACCTATCCATCTGTTAGTATAAGCTGCATAGTAATCTTCCTCTTCCCATACATCTGTAGCATTTGACCAATCTTTTATTAATGGCGTCCAATTGTGCTTAGTTCCTAAGATCTCTTGTAAAACATCATAAATCTCTCTATAACAAGAAGAATCTACATACTTCAATTCGTTTAACAATGTTTCGCTCAAACCAAAACCCAGTTTTCGAATGTGTTCTACTAAATCAAGTATCTCTGGATTAAACACTGTTCTCTTAAATGTACCAGCTATATAAACAGCTTGATTTCTTATTGCTACTCTTAATACATTTGTTCTCATTTCTTTTATTTTAATTAGGTAATGGCAAGTTTATTAGCTATCCAAAAGTTTAAGAAGTAAAACTTACTTGACCTAAATTAATACTATTTTCTGACTTTTTTGATTAGGAAGAGTCCTCCTATATTTTATATCAAATCAGGTAATTGTGCACTTATTAGCTATCCAAAAGTTTAAGAAGTAAAGCCCACTTGACCTTGATTATTTTATTGTGAAACAGACAGGAATCGAACCTGCACCTTGGAGCCCCTTGTGATGTAAACTGTATTTGACCTACACAGATAATTTAGCTATTTGATATGGAATCGAACTACTATTCGATTCATCACCGACCTTGCCTGAGTAATTCAGAGTAAATATCTATTGACCTATATAGATAATGACACAGTTACTATACTCCCTATTCTACCGATTTAAAACTACTGTTTCTTTTAAGTTTTCAGCTCACAGCCCGTAAACTGTGAACCGTCCACCGTTAACTATCTCGAAAACACCTCTTTCAATTGTTTCAAGACATTACCTCCACCAGACAAGCTGATTTCACCTACTTTATCAGCGATCTTTTCGATGTATTCCATCTCTTTTAATCGCA
>JBOFGJ010000485.1:0-1809 GCA_051649065.1 Flavobacterium sp.
GTAAAAGATCAACAAGCTAAACCTACTACTTATGGTATAGAGTTTAAAGAGGTAGATTTTTACTATGAAGATGCTAAGGATAAAACCTTGTCAAATATCAATCTATCTATTGCACCTAAGTCTATTGTAGCCTTAGTAGGACCTTCTGGATCGGGTAAGACAACTCTAGCAAGAATGATTATGCGCTATGCAGATTGTCAGCAAGGGAGTATCAGTATTGGAGGGGTAGATATAACTAGCCTTACACAGAATGATTTATTAAGTATGATTTCTGTTGTATTTCAGGAGGTATATTTATTTGATGATACCATAGGAAACAATATCCGTATGGCTCAACCTACAGCTACTCAAGAAGAAATTATAGATGCCGCTAAGCGTGCACAGTGTCACGATTTTATCAGGCAATTGCCTAAGGGATATGACACTCCTATAGGTGATATGGGTAATACACTATCAGGAGGAGAGCGTCAGCGTATCTCTATTGCTAGAGCATTATTAAAGAATGCACCTATCGTGATTCTAGACGAACCGACTTCCTCATTAGATTCTCTTAGTGAGTTAGCTGTACAGCGAGCTATAGACGAGTTAGTAAAAGAAAAAATAGTTATTATTATAGCACACAGACTCTCTACAGTACGTGGAGCAGATAAGATATGTGTATTAGAACAGGGGTGTATCGTAGAAGAAGGTACACACGAAACGCTAATGCATAAACAAGGAAAATACTGTGACTTGTGGGAAGCAGAGAAGCAGATAGAAGCCTTGTTTTAAAAATAAATTATTAAAGAACTAAGGACAGATATTAGACTCATTTGAACAAGCTTATCCCCAAACTAGCTTTTCCTTAGTTCTCTTAATAATAAAAGAGCATATATTATTAGGTTAAACCTGATAATATATGCTCTTTTTTGATATTACAGCTAGCGTACTTCTGTTTGAGGATCTCAAAAACATAAAAAATCCTCTCACTTTTTTTAAAAAACAGATATAAATAAACCTTATAATCCCTGTTTTATACAAGATATTCTATCCTTTTTTTTGATTTTGATGATATAGAAGATATTTTTAGCCTCTATTTCAAAAAAAGTGAGATAGTTTTTTACTAGGTGTTTTTTGTAAGTAACTGTATATTAGATGGTTGTTTATTTTTTTGCTGATTGGCAGTTTTTTATAAAGCCCTGAAACCCTTATAAACAGAGCCTTGTACCTAGTTTCATGGACAATTCATGGACAATAACTAGAGAATAGTGGGCAAGAAAGGTTGTTTGTCGAAGAATTGTCCTTTTATTGTTCTTGTATTCTCCACTAGTCTAACATCAGAACGCTCTTTAGGAGTTGTTCTAAAATAAGGAGGATGAATGCCTTTAAGAAATAATGGATCTTGTATCAACAGAAGGTGTAATATAGATAGGGTATAAATTACTAGTAATTAGTTTTTTAGGTATGATTTGTGTAATTTGCTTAGTGGATTGCAAAAAAATGTTTATTCACTTAAAAATAGTAAAAAAGAATAACCATTTTTAGTTTATTTTTGCGTCCTTAATTTTTATTTGCTTTATAAAAAAATGCCACAAGAATTACAATTACAAGTTCTTCCTGAAGTTGCAGCTACAGCTGATTTATTGACGCAGTACGTTGCGAATCACGTAAAATGTTCTATACAAGATATTAAGCATATTACGATTCTTAAACGCTCTATCGATGCGAGACAGCGTTCTGTAAAGATCAATCTGAAGGTTGATGTGTTTTATGCAGATGAAGATGTTGTACACAGAAAGATTGACTTCCCTGAATATAAAAATGTAAAAG
>JBOFGJ010000486.1:0-1133 GCA_051649065.1 Flavobacterium sp.
GTGAATTCCAATCGGGATTACCAGGAGCAACTGTAGTGGTTAAAGGGACTCAAAATGGGACGTCATCTGATATGGATGGTAAGTTCGAATTGACAGTTTCTGGAGATAAAGGAGAAGTAGTTATCTCTTTTATTGGTTACAAATCAAAAACTGTAGCTTTCACAGTTGGCGCTGACAAGAAAGCTGATTTAGGATCTGTAGTATTATCTGCAGATGAGAATTTGCTTGAGGACATCGTTATTATGGGTGTTGCTGACGTAGCAAAGGATCGTAAAACTCCAGTAGCTGTTTCTACAATTAAAGCTGCTCAAATTCAAGAAAAACTTGGTGGTCAAGAATTTCCTGAATTATTAAACACAACTCCATCTGTTTACGCTAGTAAATCAGGAGGTGGATTTGGAGACTCTAAAATTAACATTCGTGGATTTGAACAAAAGAACATCGCTGTAATGGTTAATGGTATGCCTATTAACGATATGGAGACTTCTGCTGTTTATTGGTCTAACTGGGCTGGTTTATCAGATGTAACATCTGCTATGCAAGTTCAACGTGGATTAGGTTCTTCAAAATTAGCTATTTCTTCTATCGGAGGAACAATCAATATCTTAACTCGTACAGCTGAGGCTAGACAAGGAGGATCTCTTTCTGCTGGTGTTGGTAATGATAATTACTTTAAAGGTTCTGCTTCTTATAACACAGGAATTTTAGAGAATGGTTTCTCTGCTTCTGTTTTAATGAGCTACAACCGTGGAGATGGTTATGTTCAAGGAACTAACTTTGAAGCTAGTAACTATTTCGTAGGGTTAGGATACCGTTCTAAAGATGCTAAACACAATGTACAGTTTACATTTACAGGTGCTCCTCAAACTCATGGACAACGTTCTACTTATACTTCAATTGATGAGTATATTGCTCAAAGTGGAAATAATGATCCAAATATCCGTTACAACAAAGATTGGGGATATTTAAATGGAAAAATGTTCAATGGTAAAGAGAACTATTACCACAAACCAGTAATGTCGATTAACTACGATTGGCAAATTAACGAAACTACTAAATTAGGTGCAGTTGTTTATGGTTCTTGGGGCCGTGGAGGTGGTGCTTCTATGAATGGTAAAGTTGTAACTGGAAAA